>NZ_JAPJQF010000009.1:16396-73571 GCF_030825285.1 Anaerotruncus massiliensis (ex Togo et al. 2026) | reverse complement strand
CCGCCTCGCCCTGCCTGCGGCAGGGCGGTCCCGCCCCCGGCCCGTCTTCCCCCCGCGTCAAAAAGGCGGACCGCTCATGCGGCCCGCCCGATATTTCCCGTCTATGGTTCCGCGCACTCCCCGGCGGCAAAGAGCCCGCCGAGTTCGAGCCCTGCGCGCCGTGCCATCTCGGAGGCGAGCGCGGCGTCCTCCGCGAGCTCCCCGGCGGAAAAGCCGGGCAAGCCGCCCCCGAGCTCCGCGAGCGGGTCGGCGATCCGCTCAAAGGCCGCGAGCGCGGAGATGAACGCCTCCCGCCCAACGCCGAAGGAGGCGGCGAGCGCGGCGGCCTCGCCGACGCCCCGCATGAGCTGCGCAGCAAGCGCCCGGCAGATGACGCGCATCGCGCGCCCGCGGCCGGGCGGGCCCGCGTAGTGGCAGTCGGGCGCGAAGCAGCGGATGAGCGGCAGCGCCGCGGCGAACGCCTCGCTGTCGCCCCCCGCGAAGAGGATGAACGGCCCGTCGAGCCCCTCCCGGCCGAACACGCCGCAGTCGATATAGGCCGCGCCGAGGCGGCGCATCCCGTTGGCGGCCGCGTGCGCGAGCGCGGGGGAGGTGTCGGTGAGGTCGATAAAGATCTGCCCCGGACGCACGAAGGGCGCGATGCTGTTGCAAAGGCGCGTCAGGTCGGCGGAGGCGTCAAGCGCGACCACGATCCGATCGCAGCGGTCGCAGAGCTCGGCCGCCGTGGCGCAGACGTTTACGGCGCGGCGGACGCTCCTGCCGTCCGGGTCGTAGACCGAGAGGTTCCGCGCCGTCTTTTCAAGCAGCTGTCCGACGACCGCGCGGCCGTTACCGCCCAGCCCGATCACGCCGATCTCCATGCGCGCACCCCCTCCGCTTTGATGGTTTCATTATAACAAAATCCCCGAAAGATTGCCACAGGAAATAAATATCCCCCGGCAGGGCCGGGGGATATTGGAGATTACGGATTGAGGGAGTAGTTCGGAGCTTCCTTGGTGATGTAGATGTCGTGCGGATGGCTCTCCTTGAGGCCCGCGCCGGTGATCTTGATGAACTGGGCGCGCTCGTGCAGGTCGGGGATCGTCCTGCAGCCCGTGTAGCCCATGCCGGCCTTGATGCCGCCGATCAGCTGGTAGATCGTGTCCGCAACGGTGCCCTTGTAGGGGACGCGGCCCTCGACGCCCTCGGGGACAAATTTCTTTTTGCCCTCCTGGAAGTAGCGGTCGCTCGAGCCCTCGCCCATCGCGGCGAGCGAGCCCATGCCGCGGTAAACCTTGAAGCTGCGGCCCTGGTAGATTTCGACCTCTCCCGGGCTTTCCGCGCAGCCCGCGAGCAGCGAGCCGAGCATGACGGTCGATGCGCCGGCGGCAAGCGCCTTGACGATGTCGCCCGAATATTTGATGCCGCCGTCCGCGATGACGGGCACGCCGTATTTGGAGGCGGCGCAGGCCGCGTCGTAGACGGCGGTCAGCTGCGGCACGCCGATACCCGCGACGACGCGGGTGGTGCAGATCGAGCCGGGGCCGATGCCGACCTTGACCGCGTCCGCGCCCGCCTTGATGAGGTCCTCGGTGCCGGAGGCGGTGGCCACGTTGCCTGCGATGATGGGGATTTCGGGATATTTCTGCTTGATGGCTTTTAAGCAAGTGAAAATGTTGGTCTGCTGCCCGTGGGCGGAGTCGAGCACGAGCACGTCGACGCTCGCCTTGATCAGCTCGTCCACGCGGTCCATATAGTCATGGGTGATGCCGACCGCGGCTCCCGCCAGCAGCCTCCCGCCTCTGTCGCGCGCGGAATTGGGGTACTGGACCGCCTTTTCAATGTCCTTGATCGTGATGAGTCCGCGCAGGTACCCCTCGCCGTCGACGATCGGGAGCTTTTCGATCTTGTGCTTGCGCAGGATCTGGCGGGCGTCGTCAAGGGTGGTGCCGACCGGGGCGGTGACCAGGTGGTCCTTGGTCATGACCTCCTTGATCTTGATGCCGTAGTCCTCGAGGAAGCGCAGGTCGCGGTTGGTAAGAATGCCGACGAGCTTCCCGTTCTCGCAGATGGGCACGCCGGAAATCTTATACTTGCCCATGATCTCGTCCGCATCATAGACGAAATGCTCGGGCGAAAGGTAGAACGGGTTGGCGATGACGCCGTTTTCCGAACGCTTGACGGTGTCGATCTCGTCGGCCTGCCGCTCGATGCTCATGTTCTTGTGGATGATGCCGATGCCGCCCTCGCGCGCGATCGCGATGGCCATCTTGGAGGTGGTGACGGTATCCATCGCGGCGGTCAGAAAGGGGGAGTTGAGCCGGATTCCCCTGACCAGCTCGGTGGAGATGTCCACATCCGCGGGGACCACCTCGGAACGCGCGGGAACCAGCAGCACGTCGTCGAAGGTGAGCCCTTCCTTCGTGAATTTTTCACTTGCATTCGTATTCAGCATACGTCCTCCATTCCTCATCTCATCAGTATTCCGCGCCCTTACAGGCGGTTATATTTTTACTATCATAGCACTTATCCCTGACGCAATCAATAGCCTTTATTGCTAAATTTTGCACCCCCGAGCACTAAATCCTGTATGCGGTGCACTGCGGCGGTTCTGTGCGCCGAAGAAATACAAAGGACGCCGCGGACGGCGGCTCCTGCCGGTCGTCCGCCTCTCTCCACCCCGGCGGAACAGCGCCGTATTGTCCGCTGTCGGCAGGCAGCTCCACCCCGCCCGGACCAGCCGCGGAGGACGCGGGGCCGGTTGACCGCGCGCCCGGCGCATGATAGAATAGGTCCAGATAGAAATGACGACGTCAGGAGGCGTTTTAATGAAAAGGTTTTTGACCGGCACGCTCTGCGTGCTTCTGATCCTGTCGCTGGCCCTGTCGGGCTGCGCTTCGCGGGAGGCCTCCCCCGTCCCCGAGGAGGAACCGGCTTCCCAGAGCGAGCCGGAGGAACCCGCCAGCGAACCGGAGGAGCCGGAGCCCCAGTCGTCCGGGCCGGACGAGCAGGAGCCGGAATACCCCCTGCCCGAATTGACCGACGCGGACATGAAGCTCATCAACCAGTCGCTGAGCCAGTTCCTCAACTATTTCGGCGGCACGGAGAGCCTCTCCTCCACCTCCGAGCTGGACCCCGACCGCGTGCTCTTCTTCTGTCAGATGGAGGCGTTCCGGATGAAGGACCTGCTCGGCTATTTCTTCGACCAGGACGACAAGGGCAACTACCTCATCCCCGACACGGTGATCGATGATATGGCCCAGCGCCTCTTCGGCATCGAGGGCTTCTCCTTCACCGAGTCCCCCCGCTACGACCCGGACATGCAGACCTACGGCTACACCCTCGGCTATGAGGGGGAGCTGCAAAACTTCGCGACCTCCGAGCCGAAGGGCGCGCCCGACGGCGGCATCGCCTACGACGTCGACTTCTTCGAGGAGGGGGACACCTCCTTCCTGAGCCCCGTGCGCGCCTCCCTCTTCACCTTCCGCGTCAACCGCCTCAATGGAATGCCCTTCCTCCAGCTCGTCTCGATCGAAGCGAAATAATCCCGTTTGAAGAAGCCGGCCCCGCTTTCTCGTTTAAGAAAGCGGGGCCGGCTTTGCGATCTTTATTTTGCGATATAACCAAAATCCTTTTCCAAGATCCCCCATTCTCCAAGCCGTTTTTCCTTGTGATATTCTTTCCCATAGACATCATGGAACGAGATCGACACCTCCACTCCGGTCAGAGCGTCCTTAACCGCCTGCCGTATGGATTCACTCTTAGGATTAATGGCAATGAGGACGATTTCCTGCGTAGGCAGGATCGTCCGTCCTTCAATCTCGAGGGAAAAGCCCTCCCACTTCTGCTTGACCTTGGGCATCATCTCGATCAAATTGCCATGGACCTCTTCTCCACGCGTCATCATGGCCTTGTCAATTGTCATCGCGCCCAAACCCAGGTTCCTGATCAGAACCGCAAGATTCCCTTCATGGCATTTTTCCACAATAAAGCATATCGGCAAGGTACTGATCCGGTCATGTTTTTTCTGGATATAGGCCGTAAAAACGGAAACAAAGAGCGCACAAGCCGCGATAACCACACTGCAAATTTCCACAATCATGAAACCCTCTCCTTGCTACGGCGTCCAAGGTGCATTCGCGATCATTCCATTCCATGCCGCTGCCGGTAATCGGCGAGCAGCAGGTCGACCATCCGGCCGTAGCTCTTGACGCCGTCCGACTGGTTGTTGGCGCGCAGGTAGGTGTTGTTGACCGCGGTGCTGACCTCGGCGACCGGGCCCTCAAACCGCGCCCAGTAGGCGTTGTTCGCCGCGAAGTCGCGCCGCACCCCGTCGGAAAGCAGCGCGTCCACCTGGAAAAAGAGCTCCCTGTCGGCGGCGTAGAGCCGGTTCTCGGCGTGCACCAGCGCGAGCATCACGCCGCTGTAGCGGAATTCGGGCGAATCGCTCTTCCGGCAGGCGAGGTACCCGATGAAGTTCGCCTCGTCCTCCCGCATGAACCCCCGCGTGTGCGCGAGCTCGTGGCACATCGTGGCGGGCACCGAGTAGTCGGGCGCAAGGGTGTTGATGTTCGCCTCAAAGGTGAGCAGGGTGAATTCCCCGGTGATCTGCGCCATCGACATCAGGGTGGAGTTGAGCACCGGCTTGGGGGTGATCGCAAAGGCCGGGAGGACGTTGTAATCCTCCTCCAGCTTCGCGAAATCCGCCCGCGCCCGCGCAGCGTTTCCCGAAAAATCCTCCGTGAGCCGCATGACGCCGGATGCGTCCTCGGGCAATCCCTCGCGCAGGGCGTTCGCCTCCAGCGCGAGCTCGCCGCAGAGCGCGGCCAGCTCCTCCGCGGAGGAGTCGCGCACCGCCAGTCCGCTGAACGCGGCGAACTCGGGGCGGTAGTAATTGAGCCCGCAAGTGGTGACGAAGAGGAAAAAGAGGATGCTCAGTCCGTTGACGAGCAGCCACAGCGTCTTCCCGAACCGGGGCGGCTCTCCCCTTCCGCGCAGGAAGCGCGCGAGCCGGAAAATCCCCCGTCCGATCCACAGAAGCGCGGCGGCCAGCAGGACGATCACGCCCATCTCGAAGAGGGAGAAGGGCAGCAGCGAGGTCAGCGCGCCGACGGGGCGCGCGAGCAGCGGATAGAGCCCCTCGGAAAAGAGGCGCTCGGTCCCCCACGGGTCCCGCCTCGCGAGCCAGACGAGCAGAAGCCCGGCCGGCGTCAGAAGCACCGGCCACCATCGGCGCAACAGCCCGCGCGGGCGCAGCCGTTCCCGGACGGCGGCGCGCATCAGAGCACCACCAGCGTGACGCCCCTGTTTTCACGGGCGAAATCGCGGTCGCGGGAGAGCTCCGGGCAGAGCGCGAGCGCATTGCGCGCCTGCTGCGAAAAGGGGGAAAATTCCTCCCCCGGGACAAATTCCCGGATTTTGCCCTGCGACTTCATCCGGGCGAGATGGCTATGTACGCCGTCGTGGATCGCGCCGCCCCGGCCGCTGCTTCCGTAGCCGTGGATGAGGCGCACCGCAGCCGCATGCCGCATCCGCGCGTCGGAGAGCCCCAGCTCGAGCCGCCGGAGCGCGATCTCCACCGTGGGCATGCCCGCCTCGAGGTTTACTTCCGCCACCATCTCACTGCTCCAGCGCGGCGATGTCCGCCTCGCTGAGGGTGAGGTCGCAGGCGGACATGCTGTCCTCGAGCTGTTCGAGCGTCGAGCAGCCGATCACCGCGCTGCCCGGCAGCCTGTTCGAGGTGATGTAGCCCAGCAGCACCGCTGCCGGCGACGCGCCGGTGCGCGCGCAGATCTCCCGGAGCGCCGCGAGCCTGCGGCGGTTTTCCGGGCCGTCGTACCGCTCGGCGAACTTGGGCTGGAGCGGCTCGCCCGAAATCATTTTGGAAAAATACCCGCCCGCCTGCGGCGAAAACGCCATGACGGGGATGCCGAGCGCGAGATAGCCCGCGTACTCCTCCGGGGTCATGCTCACAAGGGTCGGGTCGGGCCACGCGCCCGGCTTCACATAGGCGACGCCCCACTGGATCTGGGACACCGTAAAGGGCGTTTTCCCGTTCGCGCGGGCGTAGGCGTTCGCCTCCGCGATGCGCGCGCAGGTCCAGTTGGAGGCGCCCAGCGCACGGATCCTGCCTGCCTTCACATGCCGGTCGAGCGCGTCCATGATCTCCGAAACCGGCTTTTCCGGGTCATCTCGGTGGAGGAAGTAGATGTCCACGCTGTCCACCTCCAGCTCGCGCAGGGAGGTTTCCAGGTCGCTGTCGATGCAGGCGCGGTTCACCCGCTTTTGCGACGGGTCCTCCATCACATGGTGCGCGCCCTTGGTGATGAGCACCACCCTGTCGCGCGTCCCGCGTGATTTGAGCCACCGCCCGACGATCGGCTCGCTGTTGGAATAGGACGCGTCGCGGGCCTCCGCGCGCCCGTAGATGCGGGCGGTGTCGATGACGTTGCCGCCCAGCTCGAGGTAGCGGTCCATCAGGGAAAACGCCCGTTCCTCGGGGATGCGCACCCCGAAATAATCGGCCCCGCGCGCGATTTTTGCAAGTTTCAGCGTGCCTCCGGCGGCCTGCACGTCCATGAATTTCATCCGAAGCCCTCCTTGTTCGTCCGCATATTCAGCCCTGCGCGGCAGGGAAATTCTTTATGGACATTATATCGAAATTTTGCCTTTTTTACAAGCGCGTGTCGGGATTTGGCGCTGCCAAAGTCAGGCGGATTCCCTTCCTCATTTTACATGCGCGTGGAAACGGCAGATTTACATCCGACCGCATTGAATTGCTCAAACTAAGGTGTTACAATAAACTACAGAACTTCTGATACAGGTGATAGCATGAACGGCAACGATCTGATCCGCGTGATCTCCTTCAACCTCAAGCGGGACTTCGGCCTCCCGCTGAATCGCTCTCACAAATGGTCGGAACGGCGCGCCCTCGCCGCGCAGTACATCCGCGAGAGCGGCGCGACGATCATCGGCGTGCAGGAGCTGCTCCCAAATATGCGCGAGGACGTCAGCCGCCTGCTCGACGTCGACTACAGCGTCCTCGGCTTCGGCCGCTATTCGGGCATCCGGCCCCAAAGCGACGAGCACAGCGACATCATCATCAAAAACGACAGCGCCAAGGTGAATCTGATCAAGACCTTCTGGCTCTCCAAGGAGCCCGAGCACCTCTCGCGCGCCTATTACGCCATCTTCCCGCGCATCTGCACCGTCGCGGAGATCTACCTCAAGGATCTCGGGCGTTCGATCCGCGTCTTCAACACCCACCTCGACCACATCTGCGGCATCGCCCGCACGCTGGGCATCCGTGTCATCCTCGGCTATATGGAGCGCTTCAACGAGGAGCGCGCGCTGCCGACCGTGCTGATGGGCGACTTCAACGCCAAGCCGGGCAGCCGCCCGGTCCGGATGCTCCACAGCCAGCTCGAGGAGTTCCCCGGCATCCACCTCACCGACGTCTACTCCCGCGTCGAGCCGTCGGAGGTCCACAACACCCTCCACAACTTCAGCGGACGGGTGAAGCCGGGCTCCCAGCCGATCGACTACATCTTCGTCTCCGACGAGTTTGAGATCGTCGAGAGCCACGTGGTCACCGATCCGATCGACGGCCGCTACCCGTCCGACCACTACCCGCTCGAGGCCACCCTCCGCCTGCGCGCCGAGGCGCGCACCTGCACCGCATGACCGCGTCCATACCGAAATAAAAAACGTCCGTGGCGATTCGCCGCGGACGTTTTTCACCGGGTTCCTTTACTTGCACTGAAAGGACAGGCAGTCGGTGCACTGATCCATGGTCGGGTTCATCTCGTGGGTGCCGACGCGGATGCGGTCCAGCGCGCAGAAGTTGGAAGTCTCGCAGTGGTTCCGGCACTGGGTGACGGTGCACTCGATGCACTTGTTCGCTTTGCAGTTGTCCATGAAAAAACGCCTCCTTAAATTCTCGCACGTGTTGCAAACGGGGACGTAACCCATCTTGTTACGTCCCGATTAGTATGTCCCGCGCGCGCAAAAATATGAATCGGACAACTGGAAAAACAAATCCGCCCCGGCCGTACGGCCGGGGCGGATTCGCGGGAAAGTCAGTTTGCGTTTTTCAGACGGAGCCGCAGCTTGTCGGCGATCATCGCGACGAATTCGCTGTTGGTCGGCTTGCCGCGGCCGTTGTGGATCGTATAGCCAAAGTAGCTGTTGAGGGTGTCGACGTCGCCGCGGTCCCACGCGACCTCGATCGCGTGGCGGATCGCGCGTTCAACGCGCGAGGCGGTGGTGCCGAACTTTTTGGCGACGGTGGGATAGAGCAGCTTTGTGACCGAGTTGATGATCTCGGGCGTCTGGACCGCCAGCATGATCGACTCCCGGACATAGTGGTAGCCCTTGATGTGCGCCGGAACGCCGATCTGGTGGATAATCTCCGTGACCATGAGTTCGAGGTTCGGTTCCCCGCCGGCGGCGTGTTCCGCGCCCGCGCCGATCGGCGCGGAGGGAACGCCCGCCAGCTTGACGATCCGCTCCACCATCACCTCCGGATCGAACGGCATGAGGAAGAAGTAGCAGGCGCCTGCGGACATCAGTTCGTTTTCCAGCATCTGGTTGCTGAAGGTTGAGGTGACCATGAAGCGCGGCTCGTAGCCGAGCCCCATCTCCTTGACCGAGTTCATGACCCCAATGGCGTCAAGCCTCGGCATGAACACATCCATCAAAACCACCTTGGGACGGGTTTCCCCGATCAGCTGCGCGACGGCCAGTCCGTCTTTGGGAGCGACCACCGTGTCGAATCCGTAGGTTTTCAGGAGAGACGCGCATTTCGCGCAATATTCTCCGCCACCCTCCACGATTAGCACTTTTGTCTGATCCTTCACTTACTAATACGCCTCCATGTCCTCCCGTTTCCCTGATAAGATATTATCACTTTTTGGAAATTATGACAACCATTTTCCCGTAAGTTTGACGAAGAAATCCGCGCCCGAAATTGTTAAAAGTTTGTTGAATTTTCCGGTGTCATTCCCGCCCTCTTTCGACGGATGACGACATCTTCTCCATGTTTTCCGCAAAAATTCCGTAGCCTCGAGTCGGATCGTTGACGAAAACATGTGTCACAGCGCCCACCAGCTTGCCGTTTTGCAGGATCGGGCTGCCACTCATTCCCTGCACAATCCCGCCGGTTTTTGCCAGAAGCTCTGAATCGACCACGCGGATTACCATATTTTTGGTCGGATTATTTTCCCCGATACTGACTTTTTCGATGTTTATCGCGTACTCCTTCGGCCCGCTGTCGTCAAGGGTGCAGCGGATGGTCGCCGGGCCCTCGACCACCTCGTAGCGCAGCGCCAGCGGCACCGGCTCGGCCCCCGCGGACGGCTGCCCGCCGGTCCCGAAGATCCCCACCTGCGAGTTGATCAGCAGCTCGCCCGTCCGGGAGCCGGTGAAGCTGCCGCGCAGCTCGCCGGGCGCGCCGCTCTCCCCCTTATGCACGCCGGTGATGCTCACGTCGACGATCTCGCCCGAGTGCAGCGGCATGATGTTGCCCGTGTCCACGTCGCAGATCGCATGTCCCAGACCCGCAAACACGTCGCTCGACGGGTTATAATAGGTGAGGGTGCCGATGCCCGCGGACGAGTCGCGCACCCAGATGCCCGCGCGGTAGCTGCCGTCGTCGCTCTTGACCGGCGTCATGCTGCAGGAGAGCTCCTGCCCGCTGCGCTGGAATTCGATGCTGACTGGCTTTCCGCCGCTGGCCGTCACGACCGCTCCGACGTCCTCGTTGGTCTGTACCGCGTGCCCGTCCATCGCGGTGATGATGTCGCCCACCTTGACGCCCGCCTCCTTGGCGGGATTGCGGCTTTCGCCGCCGCAGGGAATGTCGCTCATGCCGACGACGATGACGCCCTCGGTGAACATTTTAATGCCGAACGGCGTGCCGCCCGGGACCACCATCGAGCGGTCGACCACCTGGACCTGGACCTGCTTGATCTCGATGCCGTAAGGGAGCTTGAGGTCCACATTATAACTGTTGCCCGCGGTGGAATAGGCTTCGACGGGCAGGCTGTCGCCCGAGGATTCCGTCGTGATGGGCAGCGTGGAATTGATCGTGAGGGTCTCGCCCGCCGCCACATAATAGTGGTCGGGCAGGACCGCCTGTGTATAGAGCGCGAGCGATTGTACGGCGACGACCGCCAGGCAGAGTGCTCCCGCGACTTTTTGTATCAGCTTTCTCATTGGAATAATCCCCCTGTATTCATCAAATTCAAAAAAGAAATTTCACGCTTTTACTGTTCCACCGGATAATCTGAATATTGCGGGGAATAACTTCAATGATTTTTGGGAGCAAAAAATATTTGAGCCCGAACGCCCGCGCCGCCGCGCGCCCTGATTTTGCCTGCGCACGGTGGTAAAAAGTTCCGGTATCTGCTATACTGGATCTGGGTGGAGCGCCGCCGGTTTTTTTGAAAAAAAGGCAGCGGAAAGGACGGATGGAAATGCGGGTGGCAATCATCGGGTCCCGGGAAATTTACGGATACGGCTTGGACGAGCTCATCTCCCACATCCCGCAGAACACCTCCGAGCTGGTGAGCGGCGGCGCCGCGGGCGTGGACGCGCTCGCCGAGCAGGCCGCCGGGCGGCTCGGGCTGCCGATCCGCGTCTTCCAGCCCGATTATGATCGGGACGGGCGCTTCGCTCCGCTCGTGCGCAACAGCGAGATCGTCGGGTACGCCGACCTTGTGCTCGCCTTCTGGGACGGCCGGTCGCGCGGCACGGCGGACACCCTGCGCAAATGCGTTGAAACGGGCACGCCCTTCCGGATCATCCACATCCCATAATTCCCAATTTTTCGATAAATTTTTTTTAAAATAGTCATATGACGGTAACAATACATAAAAGTCGAGTCGGCTCTCTGACGAGCGCCGACCCGGCTTTTTCTTCCGCGCAAGCGCTTATCTGTTACCGGCGCCCGTCCGGTCGATCTCGCAGGAGACCGCCACGTTGTACCCGCAGGAGGCGAGCGCCTCCCCCCAGTTCTCCCGGTGCGCCTCGTAGTAAGCGGGGTACCGCTGGCGCATCAGGCGGGAGAGCCCGAGCAGATCGTATCCCCGGCGCAGGGAGGACGCCACCATCTCCTCGATCTCCGCGCGAATTTTGATCTCCTGCAGGGCGGAGGCGTACCGGCGCGTCCGGTCGTCGAAGCCGCCCGAGAGAAGGCGGCTCTCCAGCGCGGTGCTGCGCACCTCCAGCCGGATGTCGAAGACGGGGACCTCCCCCGACATCTCGACGGTGATCTTCGCCTTCTGCCGGTGGGTCACCGCGGCCACCTCGCCGAGCTGGCCGTCCCCCACCGAGAGGACGCACGCCTTCGCGCGGTTCTGGGTCCACTCGAGCCCGCACGCCGCCGCCGGGCTGATGGAGGCTTCCATCCGGTGCCCCACAAAAACCGCGGCCCCGCCGAGCGAGAGCTTTTTTTCAGGCGTCTTCTCCGCCGCCTGCCGCGCCTCGGAGCCCGTCCCGCTTTCCTCAGACGACGCCTCCGAAGACGGCGACCCGCTTTTCGGCGGATCGGGGGCGCTGTAGCGCAGCAGCGTGACCGCGCCCGCGGCGTTCTCGGCGTTCGCCGCGCCCATCAGGTCCTTGAGGCGGCTGGGCGGCGAAAAGCCGCCCTTGCCCGCGCTTTCGAGCACGTCCGCCAGCCCCTCCGCCGAGAGGGCGGGGTCTTTTTCGCCCGCGCGGATGAGCTCCCCCGCCTCTCCCTCCGCCACCGCGACGAGGGTCGCCGGGGATATCTGGTGGTTGGAGTTGAAGAACCCGAGCGGTCCCTCCGCCCCCGCGCGCGCGGCCTCCTGCCCAAACACGATCACCCGGACGCTCCCCAAAAAGAGCTGCCGCCCCTGCGTCGCCGAGGCGCGGGCGAGCAGTTCGGTCATCGTCGCGCCCGTCTCCTCGACCAGCACGGTTTTGGCGTCCTCGGGCGACTGGTTCGCGCCCGCCGCCGCGCCGACCGCCTCGCGCACCTGCATCGTCGCGCGGTAGCCGCCCTCCTCCGCAAGGTCGATGCCGATCGCCTGCACGACTCCCCGCTCGTTGAGCCGCACGCTCGGGACGCACCCGGCCAGCAGAACCAAAATTGCGCAAAGCGCGGCGATCCGTCTCATTGCGCGGCCTCCTTTCCATCCTCCACGGGGCTTTTTGCGCGCGGGAAGCAGAGGGTCACAAGCGGCGCCGCGACCGCCAGCAGCAGAAGCGGCACGCCGCTTTCCCACGCGGAACCGGCCGCCTCCCACAGCGGCGCCGCGGCTACCGCGGCGATTCCCGCCGCCAGGGCGCAGAGCGCGGAAGCCGCGCCCATCCGCACCTTCGGGAAGAGCCGCCGCAGGCAGGTACAGCCGCAGTAAAGCCACGCGGCGGCGCGCAGGAAGGCGGTAATGATCCACACGGTGATGTGCACGAGGTCCATCCGCCCAAAGACCGACAGGTTCGCCACGGCGGCGGCGGTCTGAAGCGGGAAAAGGCGGGTGCCCGCATAGTCCCCGAGCGCCGTCAGAACGAAGAAGCAGAGCACCCACCACACCGCCGCGGTGAGCGCCACCCACCAGAATCCGGTCTTTCCGCTCCCGCCGCGCACCCGCGGGAAGAGCAGCAGGAATAGCAGGATATCCGCGTTGCCGGCCACGCCGCGAAGCGTCCCCGCGGCAAGCGCGCCGGGATCCAAAAAGGGGTTCGCGAGGTTCGCGAGGTCGACCTCGGGCAGCAGCGCGAAGAGCAGGAGCGCCCCCGCCGCCATCGCCGCCGCGAAAAAGAAGCCGCCCGCGCGGGAAAACGCCTCCAGCCCGAGGGCAGCGGCATAGGCGGCCGCCAGCAGGAAAAGGAGGACGAACACCCACTGTTTCGCGTTCTGGTAGACGGTGCTCACGAGGAAAAAGCTGAAGTGCCCGGCCGTCGACGCGGCCATGTAGACGCAGAAGAGCCCGCAGGCGGCGGTGAGCGCGGCGCCGAACGGCCTGCCGACCCGCCAGAAGGCGGTGAGCATGTCGCTGCCCGCCTTCCGCCGCAGCAGGAAGAAGGGCAGCAGCATCAGCAGCGCGCCGGCCGCCGCGAGCGGCACGGCCGCCAGTACCGCCGGCCCGGAGAGGATGTTTTCGGAGCGGGAGGTATCGGTGAAGAGGACAAAAAGACGGCAGAGCAGGAGCAGCATGACGAGCTGCGCCGGAGAGATGTCGCGCGGACGGCTACCGGTCATCTGCGGTCCCCTCCCCTCGGATGTCGCTTCCCGCCAGATCCTGCACCCGCAAGTCCTCCTTCGCCAGCGTGCGCCATCCCCAGCGGAAGAGCACGTCCCGCATCGGGTAGAGGGAGAAGGGGGTGGCGGGC
The DNA here is from genome assembly GCF_030825285.1 of Anaerotruncus massiliensis (ex Togo et al. 2026). Taxonomy (NCBI): domain Bacteria; kingdom Bacillati; phylum Bacillota; class Clostridia; order Eubacteriales; family Oscillospiraceae; genus Anaerotruncus; species Anaerotruncus massiliensis (ex Togo et al. 2026). The sequence continues at coordinate 60,236 of NZ_JAPJQF010000009.1, read as the reverse complement.
GAGGTCGCGGGGACGCCGAGCGGGTTCACGGCGCAGAGGTTGACGATCACGGCGCACAGCGCCAGCACGACGCCGAAGACGCCCGACAGCCCGCCGATCAGGATAAAGGCGAAGCGAAGCACCGTCACCGGCTCGTAGAGGCTCGGCACGACAAACGAGCTGATCGCGGTGACGGCGACGACGATGACCATCGGCGCGCCGATGATGCCCGCGCTGACCGCCGCGTCTCCGATGACGAGCGCGCCGACGATGCTCACCGCGTGGCCGACCGCCTGCGGCATCCGCAGCCCCGCCTCCCGCACGATCTCATAGATGAAAAAGACGGCCAGCGCCTCGAACATCAGCGGGAAGGGGGTCGTCTCCTCGCTGACGACGAGGCTTGTCAGGATCGTCGCGGGCAGCAGCTCGGGGTGGAAGGAGCCGACCGCGACATAGAGCCCCGGCAGCAGGATGGAGAGGGCGAAGGCCGCGTATTTGAGCCAGCGGATGAAGGTGGCGAAATAGGGCCGGTGGGAGTAGTCGTCGAGGCTCTGGAAGTTTTCGGCAAAGAGATAGGGCACGATGAGCGCGTAGGGAGTGCCGTCGACGAGCAAGCCGACGCGCCCCTCCGCGACCTTGGCGCAGAGGGTGTCGGGCCGCTCGGTGACGCCCACCCCCGAAAAGAGGGAGAGCGGCTTCGAATCGAGGAAGGGCTGAAGGTAGCCGCTTTCGAGCACCACGTCGATCTTCACCTTGGAGAGGCGGTATTTGACCTCGCGCAGCAGCTCGTCCGACACCGCGCCGCGCAGGTAGACGAGGGTGCAGTCGGTGCGGCTCTTGTCCCCGAAGACGGTCATCTCGAAGATCAGGTCGGGGGATTTGAACCGCCGCCGCAGCAGCGACATGTTGGGCCGCAGCATCTCGGAAAATCCCTCGCGGGAGCCGCGCACGTTGGTCTCCCCCGCCGGTTCGCCGACCGAGCGGCCGGAGAAGCCCTGGATGCCGAAGACCGAACCGCCCGCGATCCCGTCGATGAGCAGTACGACAAAGCCGGACATCATGAACCGGAAGAGCTCGCCGAAGGTGTGGATCTCCTTCTGGTCGGGCGCGAGCAGAGACTGGTGGCGCACCCAGTCGAGCACCGAATCGGGGCCGGGCTTTTCGAGTCTCAGGCGGGTGAGCGGCTCCGCGAACATCTCCGAAAAGGTCTGGGTGTTCACCATGCCCTCGCACATCAGCACGGCGCAGGGCACGCCGCACACCTGCACCTCGTGGATGATGAGGTCCCCGGAGTCGGTGAACATCGCGCGCACCCCGATCAGGTTGTCGAGCAGCGCGCTCCCCAGCTTTTTGTCCGCGCCCTCGTCCGGGCGCGGCGGCGCGTAGGCGGGCGGCGGTGCGAACAGCCCCTTCAGATAACGGATGACTCCCATTCCCATTCCTCCCGTTTTACAGTTTGATACAGCGTTAGTATTGCCAGTAAAGCGGCGGGAATATCCATTCGCTTTCCGGCCAGACTAAGAGTCAGTAAAAATCGATGGAGGTTCGATGGCTTTTGTATATTGTATTCATCCGCGTGCTGATCATCTATGCGCTGATCATTCTGAGCCTTCGGCTGATGGGCAAACGTCAGATCGGCCAGCTCCAGCCCTCCGAGCTGGTCGTCACCATCCTGGTCTCCAACATCGCGACAATGGCGATCGAGGACAGCAACGTGCCGCTGATCGGCGGCATCATCCCCATCCTCACGCTGGTTTCCTTCGACGTTCTCATCTCCGCGATGACCCTGCGCTATAAAAAGATGCGCCGCATCGTCTCGGGTACGCCGCGCGTCATCATCCGCGACGGCAAGATCGACCAGAAGCAGCTCAAAGAGCTGCGCTTCACGATCGACGACATGATGGAGGAGCTGCGCGGCAAGGATATCTTCGACGTGCGCGACGTGGCGTTCGCGATCGTCGAAACGACCGGCTCCCTCTCGGTCTACCCCAAATTCACCGCCCAGCCCGCCACCGCCGGGATGCTCAATCTCCAGGCCCCTCCCGGCGCGGACGCGCCGCCCGTCGTGCTCATCGCGGACGGGGTCGTGATCGACAGCGCGCTTGGCTACTGCAACCTCAAATATGAGTGGCTCGAAAAAACGATCACCGACAACGGCTACACCACACAGGACATCTTCCTGATGACCTGCAACCGCCAGGCCGACTACCTGATCGTGCCCAAAGCACAGCTCAAGCTCAAGGACCGGAAGGAGGATGCGTCATGAAACGGGTCGTCGCAGTCTGCGTCATCATCGCGCTCATCCTCGCGGCGAGCACGGCCGCGCTCATGCACCTGCTGCGCGTGTCTGACGAGATGGAGGCCTCCCTCTCCGCCATTGCGGACGCCATCGACCGGGACGACATGCCGCGGGCCGCGCGGCTCACCGACGAGTTCCACGAGCAGTGGGAGCGCAACGAAACGGTCATGACGCGCTATATCCACCACGACGAGCTCGACACGATCACCGGCATCGTGGCGCGCCTGCCCATGCTCGCGAAATACGGCGAAACCGCCGAATACGCGGCGGAGGTGGCGCGCCTGCGCCACCTGATCTCCCACATCCGCGACGCGGAGATCCCCACGCTGCCGAATATCTTTTAGCGCGGGCACAAAAAAGAGGGCCCATCCGGATATCCGGATGGGCCCTCTTTTTGTTTCAAATCATTTTCCGTCCCCGTCGCGGGAGCTCAGCAGGGTCTGGAGCTCCTTCATGAACGAGTCGATGTCCTTGAACTGCCGGTAGACCGACGCGAAGCGCACGTAGGCGACCTCGTCGATGCCGCGCAGCTTCTCCATGGCGAGCTCGCCGATCTTGTAGGAGGGGACCTCCTTTTCCAGCGAGTTGCGCAGCGTCATCTCGATGTCCCGCACCGCCTCCTCGAGCACGTCGAGCGGCACCGGGCGCTTTTCGCAGGCGCGCACCATGCCGCCGAGCACCTTGCCCGAGTCGAACTCCTCGCGCGACTTGTCCTTCTTGATGACGATCAGCGGGGTGGTCTCGATGACTTCATAGGTGGTGAACCGCCGCCCGCACTTGATGCACTCGCGGCGGCGGCGGATGCGCTCCGACTCGTCGGTCGGACGGGAATCGATGACTTTGCTTTCGACATATCCGCAGTATGGGCACTTCACAGGACCATCTCCCTCATTCTGTTGGGGCGCTTGTTTATACTATCTGTATTACCCGTATCATAACATAAAACGCCCCGCAAAACAAGGAATTTTAACCATTTTCCGCGTGGATCGCCGCAAGAATCCGTGCATAACTGTCATCGAGCTCCCCATACCCGCCGTAACTGTCGCGGTAAAGCTCGAGCATCACGCCGCCGTCGAAGCCGTACCCGCGCACCCTTCCGAGCAGCGCGGCAAGGTCGAGCTCCCCCGCCCCGAGCGGCAGGCAGTCGCCGCGCGCGCCGTGGTCGCTCACGTGCAGATGGACAAGGCCCTCCCCCATCGCGCCGGCCATCTCGGCGGGCGAATAGCCCGCCCGCACGCACTGCTTGATGTCGAGGACGAACCGCGCGCCGGGGAGATAAGCGCGCATGTCGGTGAAGAAATCGGGGCAGTAGCCCGCGCAGCGCGGGACGTTCTCCTGCGCGACGGTGACCCCCATCCGCCTCCCCGCCTCGCAGAGCTCCGCGAACCGGTCGAAATAGAACCGGCGGGAGCGGGTGGTGTTCCTGCGGTCGCCGTGGAAGACGAAGAGCTTCGCGCCAAGCAGGTTGGCGGCGTGGAAGTACCGCTGGTAGAAGGCGATCCCGTCCGCGAAGCGGCGTCGGTAGTCGGAGAAGAAGAGCAGCGGCTCGAGGCCCGAGGTGAACGGATGCACCGAGAGGATGCGGGTGCCGCCGCCGTCCGCCGTCCGGCGTAGCTCGCGCAGGTAGCCGTCGTCCAGCTCGCTCGGCGCGTTAAAAAAGACCTCCGCCGCCTGCGCGCCCAGGCCCGCGATATAGGAAAGCCCCCGCTCGGTGAGCTCGGGATAGAAACACGCGGTGGATATTCCGGCCAGCATCGGCCTTCCCCCTTCCGCCCCGCGGGGCAGTGACTTTTTCCATGATATGCGCGCCGTCCGCGCGCTGTCAAAATGGAGATGGGCCGCCGGCAGTGCCGGCGGCCCAAGAATGGCCCAGCCTTACTTTTTCGCGAGCTTGTGCTCCTGCCAGAGCGTCCAGAGGGAGCCGGAAATGAACATCGAGGAGAAGAATCCGGCGAACATGCCCACCAGAAGCGGGAAGGAGAAGGTCAGGATCGAGCTGACGTTATAGACGAGCGACATCACGCACACGCAACCGACCGCGATGACGGTCGAAACGGTGGTGTTGATCGAACGGGACATCGACTGGTTGACCGAAATGTTGACCAGGTCCTTGTAGGAGGTCTTGACCGGCAGCAGCCTGCGGTTCTCACGGATGCGGTCGTAGACGATGATCGTGTTGTTGATCGAGTAACCCAGGATGGTCAGCATGACCGCGATGAAGCTGTCGTTGAGCGGGAAGCCGCAGACGACGAACGCGCCGTAGGCGATGATCAGGTCGTGGACGAGCGCGGCCACCGCGATGACGCCCGCCGACCAGCCGTTCATCTTGCGGAACCGGAAGGCGATATAGACGATCATCAGGATGGAGGCCACGGCGACCGCGACCACCGATTTGAGCAGGAAGTCGCGCCCGATCGACGGGTCGACGTTGCTGATGCTGGCGGTCTGGATGTCCGCGCCGGGGAACTTCTCGTTGAGCGCCGTGTTGACCGCGATCTGCTGGTCCGGCGTGACGCCCGACTTGGAGTTGAGGGTAATCACGTAGTTGGTGGCGCCGGTGTTGACGTCGTTCTGCTCGCGCAGCGTGACCTTCTGGCCCAGCGAGTTTTCGATGGAGCTCTGGAACTCGCCCTTGTCGAGGTCGCCGTTAAACGAATAGGTGACGATCGTACCGCCGCTGAACTGGATGTCCAGCTTCACGCCGGGGAAGAAGGAGGCCAGGATGGCGATGACAATCAGGACAATCGAAATTGTGAACCAAATCTTTCTGCGTCCGACAATATCAATCTGTTTCATTATTTGTCACCTCCATACAGCCACGCCTTTTTAAAGGGCTTGAATTTGGAGATCGACTTGAGCATCAGGCGGGAAGCGGTGACGCCCATGATGAAGTTGAAGATGACGCCGACGATCAGCGTATAGCCGAAGGAGTAGATCGCGCCGGTGGCGGAGGCGCCGAACCAGCGGAAGATGGGGCTGAAGATGGTGCCGAAGATCGAGCTCGGCGGTCCGAACGCGCCCATAAGGATGATCGCGACGAGCACCATCGTGATGTTGCCGTCGAAGATGGCCGCGAAGGTGCGCTGGAAGCCCGAATCGATCGCGCCGTCCAGCGTCTTGCCGTTGCGGAGCTCTTCCTTGATGCGCTCGGAGGTGATGACGTTCGCGTCGACGCCCATGCCGATCGAGAGGATGATACCGGCGATGCCCGGCAGGGTGAGCGTAAAGGAGGGGAACGGCGCGAAGAAGCCGGTTAGGCAGGCGATCATGCCCGCCACCTGGCCGACCAGCGCGATCGTGGCGACCACGCCGCTCATGCGGTAGATCAGGATGATGAAGAGCGCGACCAGGATGAAGGCGATCACGCCCGCGGTGACCATCGCGTCACGCGCGCCGAGGCCGAGCGTCGGGGAGATCGAGGAGAAGTTCTCGGTCTCGAGCTTGAAGGGCAGCGCGCCGGCGTTGATCTTTTCAGCGAGGTCCTGCGCGCCCTTGACATCGAAGCCGCCCGAAATGGTGGCCACGCCGTTGGGGATCTGGGTCTTGACGGTCGCCGAGCTGATGCGGTTCTCGTCCATCCAGATGGAGATCGGCTGCCCGACCAGGCGGCCGGTCGCCTCGGAGAAGAGCTGGGCGCCCTCGGTGTTGAGGTTCAGTTCGACCATCGGCTCGTTGGTCTGGGAGTTGAGGACGGCGCGCGCCGAGGTGACGTGCTTGCCCTCGATGACCACGGGGCCGGTGTACTCGTTGCCCTCGCGGAAGGTCAGCAGCGCGGTTTCACCGAGCTCCTTGACCGCCTGCTCGGGGTTGAAGTCCGACTCGCCCTGCTTCCAGGGGAAACGGACGATGATGCGGTCCTTGCTGTCGTCCACATAGGTCTCGTAGTCGGTGATGTTCTGGGAGACCATACGGACCTTGATAATGGATTCCGCGGCCGCCATCTCCTCGGGAGAGGCGTCATAGTCCGCGGGCGGGGTAAATGTGACGTCCACGCCGCCGCGGATGTCGATGCCCCAGCGGATATCGTCCACACCTTTGATGTAGGTGTGGGTGTTATCCCCGTAGGCGGTCGACACGCCGAAGAACGACAGCGCGGTAAACGCGGCGATCAATATCAGTACGACAAAGAACACCGGTTTTCCAACCTTTTTCATCTGCTTGTCCTCCTTGCAAAACCACAACTGCAAAAACAGCCGGCAGCCGCTGCGCGGCTGCCCGTGGTTTTCCTCTGGCCTCCCCCGGCCGTCCGCACGGCGGCCCGGACAACTTCACGCCGCGCATCCTCCGCGGCCTGAAACTGCCCGCCCCGCCGGGCTTTCCCCCGGGTTTCCGGCCATGCCAAACATCCGCCGGGACGCGCCCGGCCGCAATGCGGCACTTTTTTAATTATATTGGATATGAACGGAAAAGTCAATCGGTTTTTGCCGCGCGGGCGCGGATTATACCGAAAGCTGCGCCCGCTCGCCGAGCAGGGAGCGGTTCGCCTCGAGCACCGGGTTCACCACATCGCGCAGGTATTCCTCCACCTGCTCGGCGCTGCGGCCGGTAAAGCGGGCCGGGTCGAGGATCGCGTCGACCTCTTCCCTCCGGAGCCCGAACGCCGGGTCGGCGCAGACGCGCTCGATCAGGTCGTTGTCGCCGCCCTCCTCCTTGACGTGCCGCGCGGCCGCCATCGAGTGCTCCCGCAGCCGCTCGTGCAGCTCCTGCCGGTCGCCGCCGCGGCGCACCGCGTCCATCATGATGTTTTCGGTCGCCATGAAGGGCAGCTCCTTCATCACCCGCTGGCGCACCACCTTGGGATAGACGACCAGCCCGTCGCAGACGTTGAGCATGATCCCCAAAATCGCGTCGGTGGCGAGGAACGCCTCCGCCACGGCGACCCGCTTGTTGGCGCTGTCGTCGAGGGTGCGCTCGAACCACTGGGTCGCGGCGGTGAACGCCGGGTTGAGGGAGTCGGTCATCACATAGCGCGCGAGCGCGGTGATCCGCTCGCTGCGCATCGGGTTGCGCTTGTAGGGCATCGCCGACGAGCCGATCTGGTGGGCCTCGAACGGCTCCTCCATCTCCTTGAAGTTCTGGAGGATGCGCAGGTCGTTGGAGAACTTGCTCGCGCTCTGGGCGATGCCCGCGAGGACGCCGACCACCATGCTGTCCACCTTGCGCGAGTAGGTCTGCCCCGAGACGGGCACGACCGCGTCAAAGCCCATCTCCCGCGCGATGTCCTCCTCGACCGCCCGGATCTTCGCGCTGTCCCCGTCGAAGAGCTCGACGAAGCTCGCCTGGGTGCCGGTGGTGCCCTTGCTGCCCAGCAGCTTCAGGGAGGCGATACGGTGCTCGAGCTCCCCGTAGTCGAGCATCAGCTCGTTGAGCCAGAGGGTCGCGCGCTTGCCGACGGTGGTGAGCTGCGCGGGCTGCAAATGGGTGTAGGCGAGCGCGGGCATGTCCTTGTAGCGGTCCGCGAAATCCGCCAGCAGCGAAACGACGTTGAGGAGCTTGCGGCGGAGGATCCGCAGGCCCTCCCGCATGACGATCACGTCGGTGTTGTCACCGACGTAGCAGCTCGTCGCGCCCAGGTGGATGATCCCCTTCGCCGAGGGGCACTGCACCCCGTAGGCGTAGACATGGCTCATCACATCGTGACGGACCTCCTTCTCCCGCGCCTCGGCGACGTCGTAGTTGATGTCGTCCGCGTGGGCCTCCAGCTCGGCGATCTGCGCGTCGGTGATCGGGAGGCCCTGCCTTTGCTCCGCCCTGGCCAGGGCGATCCACAGCTTCCGCCAGGTTTTAAACTTGTGGTCGGCGGAAAAAACGTATTGCATTTCATCGCTCGCGTAACGGGTGCAAAAGGGGCTTTCGTATCTGTCGTGGGCCATCTTTGTCCTTCCTCTCCGGTTTCTGATTCCGTCCCTGCCGGGATGATGCAATGTGATTAGTATAACACAGGGCGGGCAATTGAAACAATTGCCCGCCCGCATTTTCTGTAAATTTTTCCCCTTTTACGCGGCCAGCAGCTTTTCCACCGCCGCGAGCTGCACACTGATGCAGAGCAGCTCGACCGCCTGTTCGAGCTCGGGGACGGTCGGGTAGGTCGGCGCGACACGGATGTTGCGGTCGCGCGGGTCCTTCTTGTAGGGATAGGTGGCGCCCGCGCCCGTCAGCACGACCCCCGCCTCCTTGCAGAGCCGGACCACCCGCCTGGCGCAGCCGTCCATCACGTCGAGCGAGATGAAATAGCCGCCGTTGGGGGCGAGCCATTCGGCGATCCCCTTGCCCGCGAGCTCCCGGTCGAATGCGTCGAGCACCGCCGCAAACTTGGGCCGCAGGAGCTCCGCCTGCTTATCCATGTGGCGCATGACGCCGTCGAGGTCCCCGAAGTACCGCGCGTGGCGCAGCATGTTGAGCTTGTCAAAGCCGATCGTCTGGAAGGAGAGCAGCTCCTTCATCCGCTTCATGACGGCCTCCGAGCAGGCGAACACCGCGATGCCCGCGCCCGCGTAGGAGATTTTCGAGGTGGACGCAAAGATCATGACCCGGTCGGGATCGCCCGCCTTCTTGCACTCGTCGAGGATGTTGAGCAGCGTGTCGCGGCGGTCGGGATAGAGGTCATGGACCGCGTAGGCGTTATCCCACATGATCATGAAGTCGTCCGCGGCGGTCTTCATCCGCGCGAACCGGCGCACCGTCTCGTCGGAATAGGTGATGCCCTGCGGGTTGGAGTACTTCGGCACGCACCAGATGCCCTTGATCGACGGGTCGGAGCCCACCAGGCGCTCGACCGTGTCCATGTCCGGGCCGTCGGGGGTCATCTCGATGGGAATCATTTCGATGCCGTAGAGCTCGGTAATTGCAAAATGGCGGTCGTAGCCGGGCGCCGGACAGAGGAATTTCACCTTGTCGAGATAGCGCCACGGCTTCGCGCCCGGGCGCACGCCGAGCAGCATCATCTTGCCGATCGCGTCGTACATGACCGACAGGCTCGAGTTGCCGCAGACGAAAAGCTCCTCCGGCGCGACGCCGAGCATGTCGCAGAAAATCTTCTTGCACTCGGGGATGCCGTCGAAATCGCCGTAGTTGCGGCAGTCCGCCCCGTCCTCCGCCCTGGTGGACGACTGGGAGGTCACCGTGTCAAGCAGCCCGGAAACCAGGTCGAACTGGTCGGCGGCCGGCTTGCCGCGCGACATGTCGAGCCTCAGCCCCTTCGCCTTGAACGCCTCGTACCGCCCGAGCAGTTCCCCGTGCAGTGCCTCGAGCTCCTCACGGGAAAGCTCCGCATATCCTGACATCACCGCTACCTCCTGCGCCTCGCGGGAAACCCCGCGTTCATTTGCCATCATCGTCAAAACACCCGCCTATATCATATGTAATGGAAAGTTTGTCATACGCCCGCGCGGCTTTCCCGCCGTTTGGGCCCTATGCTATAGTATATGCCAATTTTGCCCGTTTTGCAAGATGAATTTTTGAATCCTGCAAAATTCATGATTCCGTACCAAAACAGGCCCCCGTAAACAGGGGAAATCTGGTCGATCGGCACAGGATTTTCCGGATAAGCTGCATCGTTTCCCGCACCCGGGCGCAGAAAAAATCCGCCGCGGGCCAGTGCCCGCGGCGGATCCGTGTTCTTTTTTTAATACTCCGCCGAACCGGTCGTGCGCGGGAAGGGCAGCACGTCGCGGATGTTGGAAACGCCGGTGATGTACATGATGAGCCGGTCGAAGCCGAGGCCGTAGCCCGCGTGCTTCGTGCCGCCGAACCGGCGCAGGTCGAGGTACCAGTGGTAGTCCTCCTCGCGCAGGTCGAGCTCCTTCATGCGGGAAAGCAGCACGTCGAGCCGCTCCTCACGCTGGCTGCCGCCGATGATCTCCCCGATGCCCGGCACCAGCAGGTCGACCGCCGCGACCGTCTTGCCGTCGTCGTTGAGGCGCATGTAGAACGCCTTGATCTCCTTGGGGTAGTCAGTGACGAACACCGGGCGCTTCATGACCTCCTCCGTGAGGTAGCGCTCGTGCTCGGTTTGCAGGTCGCAGCCCCAGTAGACGGGGTACTGGAAGCGGTCCTTGACCTTTTCCAGCAGCGCGATCGCCTCGGTGTAGGTGACGCGGCCAAAATCGGACGACACGATTCCCTCCAGACGCTCGATGAGGCCCTTGTCGTAGAAGCTGTTGAAGAACGCCATCTCCTGCGGGCACTGCTCCAGCACGTAGGACAGGACGTATTTGATCATCTCCTCCTCGAGCTGCATGTTGTCCTCGAGGTCGGCAAACGCGATCTCCGGCTCGATCATCCAGAACTCCGCCGCGTGGCGGGGGGTGTTGGAATTCTCGGCGCGGAAGGTCGGGCCGAAGGTGTAGATCTTGCCGAACGCCATCGCCATGCACTCGCCCTCAAGCTGGCCGGAGACGGTCAGGCTCGTCTGCTTGCCGAAGAAGTCCTGCGAGTAGTCGACCTTGCCGTCCTCGGTGAGGGGCGGGTCCTTCGGGTCGAGGGTGGTCACGCGGAACATCTCCCCCGCGCCCTCGCAGTCGCTGCCGGTGATCAGGGGGGTGTGCGCGTAGACGAAGCCGCGCTCGTTGAAGAATTTATGGATTGCGAACGCCGCCACCGAACGCACCCGGAACACCGCCTCAAAGGTGTTGGTGCGGGGGCGCAGATGGGCGATCGAGCGGAGGAATTCGAGCGAATGGCGCTTCTTCTGGAGCGGATAGTCGGGCGTGGAAAGGCCCTCAACCTCCACCGATTCCGCGTGGATCTCCAGCGGTTGCTTGGCCTCGGGAGTCAGCACCACCCGCCCGTGCACGGTGATCGCGCTGCCCACATTGAGCTTCACGATCTCGGAGAAGTTCGAAAGGGTCCCCTGCTCGAGGATGACCTGCAAATTCTTGAAGGCGGAGCCGTCGTTGAGTTCGATAAAGCCGATCGCCTTGGAATCGCGGATGGTGCGTACCCAGCCGCAGACGGTCGTCTCTGCGCCGTCGAAATCCTGCGGCGCGGAGAAGAGCTGTTTGATCTCTGTCCGTTTCACAATACTACCTCTTTCCAGATGATATTCACTCCACTAATATACCACAGGATGCCCCGGATTTGCAATAAAAAACCAATCCAAACGGAACCGTCCCGTTCAGAGGACCCACTTGGGTTCCCGGCGCAGGCTGTTTTTCTTCGCGAACGGCTTTTCCGCCACCGACAGCATGAGGCCGTTCACCCTGCGCGCCCCCGCCGGGCAGACCTTGACGCACCGCATGCAGGAGATGCAGCGGCTGTTGTCCGTTTTGGAGGGGTCGTCCGCCGGGATCGCCCCGGCGGGGCAGTTTTCGGCGCAGGCGCCGCATTTCACGCACTTTCTGTCCGCCTGGGGCTTGAGCGGCACGCCGGAAAATTCCCGGTAGGGCCGGTTCCCCTTGACGGCAAGCGGGCCGAACTCTCCCGTCCCCGCCGCCCGGGCGAGCTTCTCCCTCGCCAGCCCGGCGAACGTCCGGACCGCCTCCAAATCCGCCGCGTCGGGACGGCCGCGCGCGACCGAATGGAAGATCGAGTGCTCGGCGAGGAAGGCCCCCGCCCCCGCCGGGCGAAAGCCGTTTTCCTCCGCGAGATCGCAGAGCTCGAGCAGCGCGTCGTCATAGTCCCGGTTGCCATAGACCGCGACGAGCAGCGCGGGGGTGCCCTCCCCCTTCATCCGCGCGAACCGCTTCGCCGCAGGCGCGGGAATCCGCCCGCCGTAGACCGGCGCGGCGAAGAGGACGAGCTCGTCCGGGCCGAAGCGCTCCTCCTCCGCGTCCGCGCAGGTCAGGTCGACGATGCGCGCGCCGGGCAGAAGCGCCTCCGCCAGCGGCTTCGCGACCGCCGCCGTCGTGCCCGTGGGACTGAAAATGAACGCCGTCAATTTGGTGATCTCCATAGTAGGTACCTCCACTTTCTTTACGGTCTTAGCGGTTCTTCCGCCCTTTCCAGTTCCTCTACACCGAACGCGATCATGCTGACGATTACGCGGTTGACGCTCACGTTCTCCCGCCATGCGATGCGTTCCACTGCCTCGATAAGCCGCTCCGGCAGATCGATCGACTGGTAGACCGACGGGTCCCTCCGCACACCACGAATCTCCAACGGCACGGCAACCACCTCTTCACGCATTGTGCTATCAGGATAGCACAATTGCCAATGATATGTCGTCGGTATTCCGTTGGGTTTTCGCTGTTTCTGCAAACAGAGGTTGCGTTTGGAACGGGCACCGCCACTCCGTTTCTCTTTACGCCGCCCGCGCCGCGCAGAGCTTCCCCGCCGCCGCGCCCGCGAGGCAGAAAACCACGCTCAGCAGGACGTTCGCCGCCGCCATCCACGGCCGGCCCGCCTGGAAGAGGTTCACCGTCTCAAGGCTAAAGGTGGAAAAGGTCGTGAAGCCTCCCATAACGCCCGTCGTCAAGAAGAGGCGCAGCCGGTTCCGGTCGGGGCAGGCACGCGCGAGCAGCTCCGACAGGAACCCGATCAGGAACGCCCCGGCCAAATTGACCGCGAAGGTCCCCAGCGGGAAGCCCCGGGTATCGAGCCGCCCCGCCGCCAGCGAGACGAGGTAGCGCGCCGACGCGCCCAAAAAGCCGCCGCAGCCGACAGCCAGAAGATTTCCCATGCCGTTCCTTCCTTCCGCGAAAAAATAGACGCACGCGCACCTGCCCTCCAAATGGAGGGCAGGTGCGCGCAAAGGGCGCCCCGCCGGGGTGGGGCACACGGGGAGGGGCGGCCCGCCCCTCCCCGTGAGGCGCATCGAGCGGGCGTCGCGCCGAGCAGTCCCGCGAGCGGGGGCGCTTTGGTCGGGACGCCAAAGCGCCATGCGCCTTTAACCCGGAGGCCAGGTCATATCGCGGCCCGCCAGCACGTGGAAATGCAGGTGGCCGACCGTCTGGCCAGCCTTGGGGCCGCAGTTGGTGACGACGCGGTAGTCGTCGCCCGCGCCGAGCTCGGCGGCGACCTTCGCGATCACCGCGAAGATGTGTCCGACGAGAGACGCGTTCTCCTCGGTGATCCGGTTCGCGCCGGTGATGTGCTCCTTGGGAATCACGAGGAAGTGCACCGGCGCCTTGGGGTCGATGTCGTGGAACGCGTAGCAGCGCTCATCCTCATAGATTTTCCTGCTGGGGATTTCGCCCGCGATGATCTTGCAGAAGATGCAGTCGCTCATGGTATGCCCTCCTTCCCGTATGGTGCGTGTTTATTCGACCAGCCTGCTCACGATGGAGGTCAGCTGGGCCATCGCCTCGTCGACGCGGAAGATCTCCGACGTGCCGCCCTGCGCGCTGTCGGGACGGCCGCCGCCGCTGCCGCCGCAGAGGGCGGCGAGGTCCTTGACGATCTTGCCGGCGTGCGCGCCCTTCTCGACCGCCTGCTTGCCGCAGACCACGAGGATGGACGCCTTGCCGTCGTTGGTGGTGGAGAAGGCGCAGACGATGTCGGAGAACTTCTCGCGCACCCGGTCGCCCATCGTGCGCAGCGCCTCAATCTTCGCGCCGGTCATCGCGACCGACGCGACCCGCACGCCGCCGACGATCTGGGAGTTCTCCAGCACGTTGCCGAGCTGCGCCTCCGCCAGCTTGCCTTCCGCGCCCTCCAGCTTGCGGCGCAGCTCCTTCATTTCGCCGTTCAGCGCCTCGACGCGCGCCGGCAGCTCGGCAGGGCTCGCCTTGACGGCCGCCGCCGCCTGCTCGAGCAGCGCCTCCTGCTCGCTAAAATAGCGCAGCAGGTTCTTGCCGGTGACCGCCTCGATGCGGCGTACGCCCGCCGCGACCGACGACTCCTTCACGATCTTGAAGAGCCCGACCAGCGCGGTGTTCTCCAGATGGGTGCCGCCGCAGAACTCGGTCGATTCGCCCGGGATGTCGCACACGCGCACAACGTCGCCGTATTTTTCCCCGAAGAGCGCCATCGCGCCCAGCTTCTTGGCCTCCTCGATCGGCATCTCGTCGACGTGCACGTCGACCGCCGCGAGGATCATCCGGTTGACGATCTCCTCCACCCGCTTGAGCTCCTCCGGCGTAACCGCCGAGAAGTGGCTGAAGTCGAACCGGCAGACGCTGTCGTCATAGAAGGCGCCCGCCTGGTGCACGTGGTCGCCCAGCACCTGCCGCAGCGCCGCCTGAAGCAGGTGGCAGGCGGTGTGGTTGCGCATGATGTCGCGGCGGCGGTCGGTGTTGATGGCCGCCGTCACCCGGTCGCCCACGGCGAGGGTCCCGACCGTCAGTTCGCCCACATGGACGAAATGCCCGCCCTTGGACTTTTTGCAGTCGTAGACGTTGAAGGCGTTCCCGCCAGCCTTGATAAAGCCGCTGTCGCCCGCCTGGCCGCCGCTCTCGGCGTAGAAGGGGGTCACGTCGAGGACGACCGAGCCCAGCTCGCCGTCGTGCAGCTCGTCGACGCGCCGGTTGTCCTTCACGAGCGCGACGATCCTCGCCTCGGCGGTGTTCTCGGTGTAGCCGACAAATTTCCCCGGCGCGCCGAGGTCCGCGAGCACGTCCTCCTCCCAGCCGAGATCGCCCAGCGCGGCGCGCGCCTCGCGGGCGCGCTGCTTCTGCGCCTGCATCTGGCGGTCGAACTCCGCCTCGTCCAGCTCGATGTGCCGCTCGGAAAGGATCTCGCGGATGAGGTCGACCGGGAAGCCGTAGGTGTCGTAGAGCTTGAAGGCGTCCGCGCCCTTCATGACCTTCCGGTCCATCTGGGAATCGATCCTGTCGATGAAGCTGCTCAAGAGCTCCATGCCCTGGTCGATCGTGCGGGCGAAACGTTCCTCCTCGACCTTGATGACCTTGACGATGTAGTCCTTGTGCTCGACCAATTCAGGATAGGCGTTCGCGTTCTCCCCGATGACCGTTTCGCAGACCTTGTAGAGGAAGGGCTCGTTGATGCCGAGCAGGCGGCCGTGGCGCGCCGCGCGGCGCAGCAGGCGGCGCAGCACATAGCCGCGGCCCTCGTTCTGCGGGAGGATGCCGTCGCTCACCATGAAGGTGGTGGAACGGATGTGGTCGGTGATGACGCGCAGCGACACGTCGGTTTTGGCGTCCTTGTGGTACTCGACGTCCGCGATGCGCGCGACGTGCTTTAAGATATTCTGCACCGTGTCGACCTCGAAGAGGTTGTCCACCCCCTGCATGATGCAGGCGAGGCGCTCGAGGCCCATGCCGGTGTCGATGTTCGGGTGCTCCATCTTCTCATAGTGGCCCTCGCCGTCGCCGTTGAACTGGGAGAAGACGAGGTTCCAGAACTCGACGTAGCGGTCGCAGTCGCAGCCGGGGGCGCAGTCGGGCTTGCCGCAGCCGTACTGCTCGCCGCGGTCGAAATAGATCTCCGAGCAGGGGCCGCAGGGACCGGACCCGATCTCCCAGAAGTTGTCCTCCTTGCCCAGCCGCACGATGCGCGCCGGGTCGACGCCGACCTCCTTGGTCCAGATCTCCTCCGCCTCGTCGTCGTCCAGGTAGACCGACACCCAGATGCGGTCGACCGGCAGGTCGAGCTCCTTGGTGATGAACTCCCACGCCCACGCGCACGCCTCGTGCTTGAAGTAGTCGCCAAAGGAAAAGTTGCCCAGCATCTCGAAATAGGTGCCGTGGCGGGAGGTCTTGCCGACATTCTCGATGTCGGGGGTGCGGATGCACTTCTGGCAGGTCGTCACCCGGTGGCGCGGCGGCTCCTCAATGCCGAGGAACCACTTTTTCATCGGGGCCATGCCCGAGTTGATGAGCAGCAGGCTCGCCTCGTCGGCGGACGGCATCAGCGGGAAGCTCGGCAGCCGCAGATGCCCCTTGCTCTCAAAAAAGCTGAGGAATTTTTCACGCAGTTCGTTGAGTCCGGTCCATTCCATTGTTTTCACTCGCTCCTTTAACCTTTTCCGGCGGAAATACAAAAAGATGCTCCTCGCCCCAAAAGTTGGGACGAAAAGCATCTGCCTTCCGCGGTACCACCCAAATTGCGCGGGAAACCCCCGCGCCGCTCGCTGCGGTTAACGCCCGCCTGCGTCCGGCTCGTCGCCGGAAGGCTCCGGGGCGGCGCCCGCCTCTTCCGCGGCGCGCTCCCACCAGCCGCGCGCCTCTCTGTGCCGGAATCCACGGATTGACCCCATCTTCGCCGTTATCTCTTTGTAGTATACCCTCCCGCGCGCCCGATGTCAACCGCAAAAACGCACGGGAAGCGGGTTTACGCGGCCTGCCCGCGCGGGGCGGGGCCCGGCGGCTCCTCCGCGAGCGCGGCCGAGGCGGCGATCGCGTCGAACCTGGCGTGCTCCGCCTCGAAGGCCGCCGCCGGGCAGGTCATCACCGCCACCGCGAACCGCCCCGAGTAGCCGGAAAATTCGATCAGCGTGAAATAGTAGGCGGTTCCTCCCGCCTCTAACAGCACCGACGTAAAGGAGTGTCCCCCGTCGGCGCGCTCCTCCTTTCCGCCCGGCTCCCCCGCGTCCTCCAGCCGGGCGCAAAAGTCCTCCACGTGGAAGTCGAGTGCCTCGGACGGCTCGAACGGCATTGCCGCGCCCTCGCGCGTGTAGGAGAACACGCCCGCCGAGAGCTCCCGCGCCTCGTCGCGGCAGACGAGGTCGAAGGCGCGGCTTTCGGCGTCCGCCGTCCAGCCCGCCGGGAACGTGAAGGTCATCCGCCCGTCCTCCGTGGCGAAAAGCGCGCTCCCCGCGTCCGCGGGCTGTGCGGCGCAGCCGCAGCAGACCAGCAGGGCCGCCAGCGCGGCCATTCCCCGTCTCCTGTTCATCCGTATCCTCCAAACCGTCGTCTATCCCCCGGCGCCCGGCTCCACCCGGTTGCCGAGATAGTTCCAGCTTCCGTCCTCTCCGGGCAGGACGGTCAGGTAATACCGTCCCGACCAGTCGTCCGGGCGAACCCAGTCGACCCGCAGCGTCATGCTGCCGTCGGGGTGATCGGTTTTATCCGTCACTTCCAGGTCCCCGCCCACAAAGGTGCCGCTTCCCTGGAAATACTGCATCCGGTAGGTCTGTGTGTCCGGGCGGTAGTTGGGCAGCGCCCGCAGTTCCTCCGCGGTGACCGGGAAATATCCCGTCAGCAGCCCTTCCACGTCGGCGGCGGGCACCTCGTAGGTGTCATAGGCGTCCTCCACCGCTTCATAGGTATCGGAAAGCTCCTTCCCCACGCTGCTCGAGAGCGAGACGAACACGAATTCCCACCACACGTCGCCGTGGTTTTCCGCGTCCCAGTCGCGCGTCAGCACGTTGCTGTGGTCCCCGGCGACGGGCATGACGTATTTTTCGCAGAGACCCCAAAGCTCCTTCGGCAGCGGGACGATCCGCTCCTGCTCCGGGAGCTCGTCCGGGGAACGGCTCCATTCGATCCAGCCGTCCTCCCGGAATTTGACGCCGGACAGCGTCTCCACCGTCGTGGAATCCGCCGAGGGCGACAGGTCCCCGAATTTCCAGCACCGGTATTCCCGGGAGAGCGTCCCGTCCGCCGCCGTCATCCGGTACTGCGCGGCCTCTTCGGCGCCGACCCAGTACCAGGCGGTTTCGGCGTCCTCGCCGCGCCGGAAGGCCTCGCAGAACTCCGCAATTGCCTGCCAGCCCTCGATCCCGCGCTCGCTGTTCCCGTAGTCCCACAGCTTCGCGGGGACGCCCAGCGCCGTTACCGCCGTGAGCAGCCGTTCCCGTTCCGCCTCGGGGAACGCCGCGATTACCTCCCCGTACTCCGCCGTGATCTCCCGGGCGGCCGGAGCGGCGGCCTCCACCACCCGTGCGAACTCACCGTCCGAGGCGGACGCCTCCGCCTCGGGCCGCTCCTGCGCGGGGGAGCTCACGGGTTCCGGAGCGGCGGGCGGCACGGAGGATTCCGGCGCGGCGGGCGCGGGAGCCTTCCCGCAGGACGCCAGCGTCAGACAGCAGAGCAGCGCGCACACCGCGCGCAGGGACTTTCCATTCATCATCATCTTTCGCCTCCATACCATACCAAACCATCCGCGGCGGAAGAACGGGACAAAACCGCAGAAAACGGGGCGGGCGTTCCGCCCGCCCCGGATGGGCTTTCGTTTATATGCCAGTCCCGAGCAGCCGCGCCTTACCGAGCGCGCGGGAAAGCGCGCTGGCGAGCGCCGCGGAAAGCAGGATCTTGACGGCGTCCATCGGAACGAAGGGCGCCACGCAGGCCACCAGCGAGGCGGCGAGCCCGGTGTTCGACACAAACATGAACCACGCGGTTCCCACCGCGTAGCAGAGTGCGAGCGCCATCGTCATCGCGGCGCAGTATTTGAAGAAGCCGCGCCCCCAGCGGCGTGTGACGGCCGAAACCGCCAGCGCCATGAGCGGATAGACGAAGAGGTAGCCCCCCGTGGGTCCGGCGAGCTTGTGCAGGCCGCCGGAGAAGTAGGAGAAGACCGGCGCGCCGGCCGCGCCGGCCAGCAGGTAGGCGAGCTGGGAAAAGAAGGCCGTCCGCGGATCGAGCAGCGCCCCGCACAGGTAGATCGCGATCATCGCGCAGGAGAAGGGCACCGGCGTGAAGCCGAGCGGGAAAATGATCTGGGAGGCCACGGCGGTGATTGCCGCGAACATCGCGGCGAGCACCATCCGGGTGACTTTCTGATGCCGCATCACGAACGCCCCCGGGTCATTCGACCGAGATGATGAAGTAGTAAACCGGCTGCCCGCCCTTGATGAGCGCGACCTCGACATCGTCGGGCAGCTTGTCGGCCACCGCCTCGCGCACGCTCTCGGCCAGCCCGTCCTCGATCTCCTCGCCGTAGAGCAGCGTCACGAAGCTGCTGTCCCGGTGGGTGAGGGCCTTGGCCAGCCGCACGACCGCGCGGGTGAGGTCCTTCTCGGTGAAGGCGAGCCTGCCGTTTTCCAGCGCGAGCAGCTCGCCCTCCTTAATCTTGTGGCCGTCGAAGTCGCTGTCCCGCGCCGCGAAGGTCACCTGGCCGGTCCCGACCCGCTCGAACGCCTTCTGCATCGCGAGCTGGTTGGCCGTCGCGTCGGCATCGGGGTCGAAGGCGAGCATCGCCGACAGGCCCTGCGGGATCGTGCGGGTCTGGAGCACCACCACCCTGCGGTCGGCCAGCTTGGTCGCCTGCTCGGCGGCCATGATGATGTTCTTGTTGTTGGGCAGCACGAAGACCGTCTTGGCCGGGGTCGCGTGCACCGCCGAGAGGATGTCGTCGGTCGACGGATTCATCGTCTGGCCGCCGCTCACGATGTTGTCGACGCCGAGGTCCTCGAAGAGCTTCTGCACCCCTTCGCCCGCGGCGACCGCAACAAAGCCGTATTCGCGCGACGGGTCGACAGCCGCGTATTTGAAGCCGGCGTCGCTCTCCGGCTCCACGATGCTCGCCTTCTGCGCCTCGTACTGCTCGCGCATGTTCTCGATCTTGAGGCTGGTCAGCTGTGCGCCGTTGGCGCCCGCCTTTTCGAGCGCCTGGCCGGGATGGTCGGTGTGCACGTGGCATTTGATGATGTCGTCGTCGTCGACCACCACCACGCAGTCGCCGATCGATTCGAGGAACGCGCGCAGATCCTGCGGGTCGATCGAGTTTTCCGTCTTTTTGACGAGGAACTCGGTGCAGTAGGTGTGGGTGATCTCCCCCACGTATTCGCCCGCCGCGTTGCGGTCGGGATGGATCGAATCGCTGTCGGCCGGCTTCTCCTCGCCCGGCTCGACGCCCGGGCGGCCGTGGAAGACCTCGGCCATGCCCTCGAAGACGACGATTAGCCCCTGCCCTCCCGCGTCGACGACGCCGGCCTTTTTGAGCACCGGCAGCAGCTCGGGGGTCTCGGCAAGCGCCTCCCTGCCGGCCTCGAGGATGACGTCCCAGATCTCCTCGGTGGTGGTGTCGGCGTGGAGCTCCTCGCGCGCCCTCATCGCGGCGACGCGCGCCACGGTGAGGATGGTGCCCTCGGTGGGCTTCATGACCGCCTTATAGGCCGATTCCACGCCCTTTTCCAGCGCGCGCACGATGTGCTCGGCGTCCGCCTCGGTCTCGTTTTTGAGCCCGCGGGAGAAGCCGCGGAAGAGCAGCGAAAGGATGACGCCCGAGTTGCCGCGCGCGCCGCGCAGCAGCGCCGAGGCGCACACGTCCGCCACGCGGGAAACGGTCGCGTCGTCGGGGACCCGCTTGAGCTCCCGCTTGGCCGCCGAGGCGGACATCGACATATTGGTTCCCGTATCGCCGTCCGGCACCGGGAAGACGTTAAGCGCATCGACCGCCTGCCGCTGGTTGGAAATGTTGTTTGCTCCCGAGATAAACGCATCCCTGAGCATCCGTCCTGTAATCACGATCTTATGACCCCCATCTCAGAAGTTTTGCATCCGTTATGCGTTCTCGGTTTTCATCGCGTCGACAAAGACGTTGACCTTTGCCACCTCGAGCCCGGTGGCCTGCTCCACCGTATAGCGCACCCGGTTGACGATGCTGCGGGTGACCGCCGCGATATTCATGCCGTAGATGACCACGATGTGCAGGTCGACGATGAGCCCGCCGCCCGAGGTGCGCACGCGCACCCCCTCGTCGGGGGTCTTTTTGCCGCGGATGGCGGCGCGCAGCCCCTGCGCGGGGGAACTGACCATGCCCACGACGCCGAAGCACTCGGACGCCGCCTTCCCGACCAGGTTGGAAAAATACTCCTGGGAGATCTCCACCGTGCCGTATTGGTTCTCGATGCTGATCAAAACGAAAAACCTCCATTCTATCTGCCAGCGCAATGTTACGAAATCACGCGGGGTAAAGTTCTACCATTCCATTATATTATAGAAAATATCCTGCTCCGTTGCAAGGATTTCCGCCTGGAAGGCCCGTTCGAACGAGACCGCCCCCTGCCGGAAGACGAGCGGGATGAAGGGCGTCTGGGCGGAGAACGCCTCGCAGAGCGTCCCCACGCCGGTCCCCGTCGCGCGGTAGGCGCGCGCCAGGTCGCTCAGGTACTCGCTGTAGGGGGCCGCGTAGCCGAGGGCCCCGCCGTTTAAGAGCAGGGAAAAATCCATGTTGTCCATCAGCCGCGTCTCGCCGATATAGAGATCGTAGTTGTAGCCGGCGAGGCTCGACTGGTACTGGGAAAACGACTGGGACACGACCTCCACCCTGATCCCCAGCCGCGCGAGCTGCTCGGCGATCAGCGCGGCCGCCGCGGTGCGCGCGGCGTTCTCGCTGTTGACGAGCAGGCGCAGGGTGACGGGCGCGCCGTAGCGCAGCCGCCAGCCGTCGTCGTCCTTCTGCCGCAGCCCGAGTTCATCGAGCAGCTCCCCGGCCCTGGTCAGGTCGCGCGGCGCGGAGAGCTCGATCGACTCCATGCGGTAGAAATCGGGGTTCAGCGGGTACATCGTCGCCCGCGCGCGGGAGACGTACGCCTTCTGCACCAGCTCGTCGCGGTTGACCGCCAGCGAGAGCGCCTGCCGGAAGGCCGGCTCCGCCAGAAGGCCGCGGCTCCCGTTGATCCCGATATAGACGAGGTTGTTGAGGGATACGGGCGCGCTCTGGGCGGAGAGGTTCGAGAGCTCGGGGTCGCTCAGGTCGGAGTAGACAAGGTCCACATCCCCCGTACGCAGGCTGAAGCCGAGCGCGCCCGGGTCGGACACCCCCACCAGCAGTACCTTTTTGATGCTGCCCGCCTCCTGCCAGTAGAGGGGGTTCTGCTCGAGGACGACCCCCTGCCGCCAGGTGCCCGAGACGTAATACTTGCTGACGCCGACAGGAAAGTCCTCCCCCGCCGTGCCCTCCTTGACGATTGGGAAGGAGAGCAGCGCGGGGAAATCCGCGTCGGCGGAATAGAGCCGGAAGACGACGTCGCCGTCGCTGTTGACTGAGCAGCCCGACACGTTCTGAAGCATCTGCTTCCAGTTGGAGTCGGAGGCGACCGCGGTCGTGAACGAGTAGATGACGTCCTTGCCGTCCAAGCGGGTGCCGTCCCAGAAGAGCGCGTCCCCGCGCAGCTTCACGACGTACTGCTTGCCGTCCGTCTGCGTGATCTCCCGCGCCAGCAGGTTTTCCGGCCGCCAGGTCTTGTCGGGCCGGGTGAGGCTGTCGTAGAGCAGCGGAACGAGCTGCCGGTTGAGCTGGGAGGTCATCGTATAGGGGTTGAGGGAATCCGAGGGGTCGTAGGCCACGCGCACCTCGCCTTCGACGGGCGCGGCGGATTCCTCCGCCTCCGTCGCGGACGGGGCGGACTCCTGCAGTTGGCCCGTAATATCCACCTGCTGCTGGTCGCTCAAATCGACGGGGGCGCAGCCGCCCAAAAGGACCGCCAGCGCCGCCAGCAGCGCATAAAACCGTTTTTTCATCCCGCACTCCCATGCCATCGTCCCGGCGGCCTGCGGCCGCCCAACGGATTCCGCTTCATGTAAATCTTAAATATTATACCCCATAGGCCGTATAATTTCAACGCAGCTTTGTGAACATTCGTAAAAAACGAAAAATCCCCCGCGGCCGGCAGGGCCGCGGGGGATTTTTATCCGGTTTTCCATTCTTCGTCAGGGGACCCGGACCCGTTCGATCCGCTCGACCTTCCCGGGCGTCTTCCCGAACACGAGCAGCACGCCGCACAGTTCGATCTGTTCCGGGTCGTTCTGGAAGCGCACCGGCAGCCCGGTGCGCAGCCGTTCGATCGCCCGTTCCTTCTCCACCCCAAGGATCGAGTCCCTCCCGCCGCACATCCCCGCGTCGGTGATGTAGGCGGTCCCCCGCGGCAGCAGGCGCTCGTCGGCGGTCTGCACGTGGGTGTGGGTGCCGATCACCGCCGACACCCGGCCGTCGAGGTAGTGGCCGAGCGCGAGCATCTCCGCCGTCGCCTCCGCGTGGAAATCCACGAGGATGTTGGGGCAGTCGATTTTGGAGAGCAGCGCGTCCGCCGTGTCGAAGGGACTTGCGAGCGGCGGGTCCATATAGACGCGCCCCTGCAGGTTCACCACCGCGAGCGGGAAGGCGGGATTGTCGTGGAGGAACCAGCCCTTCCCCGGCGCGGACGGATGGAAATTCGCGGGGCGCACGATGCCGTTCCCCTCCTCGAGCAGGTCGTAGACGTCGCGGCGGCGCAGCGCGTGGTTGCCCGTCGTGAGCACGTCCACCCCGCTCGCAAAGAGGTGCTGCGCGCTGTAGGGGGTGATCCCGTTGCCCTCGGCGGAATTTTCCCCGTTGGCGACCACGATCCCGGCGGACAGCTCTTTTTTCAGCCGCGGCAGCTCGCGGCGGACCTTTTCACAGCCCGCCTGGCCCACCACGTCCCCCAAAAACAGTACGTTCATAGTGCCTCCATCCGGCGAAAATTCCGCAGGGGCGCGCGGCGCCCCTGCGGTCAGTCGGCAATCCTATAGAATCTTGGACAAAAAGTCCCTGGTGCGCGGGTTCTGCGGGTTCGCGAAGAACTCCTTGGGCGTGTTCTGCTCGAGGATCTGCCCCTCGTCCATGAAGAGCACGCGGGTCCCCACCTCGCGCGCGAAGCCCATCTCGTGGGTGACGACGACCATCGTCATCCCCTCCTCCGCGAGCTGGATCATCAAATCGAGCACCTCGCCGACCATCTCGGGGTCAAGGGCGGAGGTCGGCTCGTCGAAGAGCATCACGTCAGGGTTCATCGCCAGCGCCCGCACAATCGCGATCCGCTGCTGCTGGCCGCCCGAAAGCTGGCTCGGATAGGCGTTAGCCTTTTCCGCCAGCCCGATGCGGTTCAAAAGCTGCATCGCCTTCTCGTCCGCCTCGGCGGGGGTCATGATCTTGAGCTTGGTGGGCGCCAGGGTGATGTTCTCCTTGACCGACAGGTGCGCGAAGAGGTTGAACTGCTGGAACACCATGCCCATCTTCTGGCGCAGGCGGTTGATGTTGCACTTGGGGTCGCAGATGTTGGTCCCCTCGAACCAGATCTCGCCCCCCGACGGCTCCTCGAGCCGGTTGAGGCAGCGCAGGAAGGTGGATTTGCCCGAACCGGACGGCCCGACGACCACCACCTTTTCCCCCTTGGCGATCGTCTCGTTGATGCCGCGGAGCACCTCGAGACCCTTGAAGGACTTGCGGAGATTTTTAACCTCGATCACTGCGCGCCAGCCTCCTTTCCAGCCGTGCGAAGAGGCTCGACAGCCCCAGCGTCAGGCAGAGATAGATCACCGCCGCGGAGAGCAGCGGCACCCACGCGTTGAAGGTCGCGTTGCGGATCATGTCGCTGGCCTTGGTCAGGTCCATGAGCGCGATGTAGCTGGCGACCGCCGTCTCCTTGATGAGCACGACGAACTCGTTGGTGTAGGTGGGGAGCACCGCCTTGACCGCCTGCGGGATGACGATCGACCACATGGTCTGCGCCCTGCCCAGCCCGAGCGACCGCCCGGCCTCCGTCTGCCCGAGCGGGACCCCCTGGATGCCCGCGCGGAAGATCTCCGCGCAGTAGGCGCCCGAGTTCACACCGAAGCTGACGATCGCGATCGCGAGCTTCGGCATGCCGGTGGGGGCGAAGATGATGAAGTTGAAGATCATCAGCTGGGTCACCATCGGGATCCCGCGGATGACCGTGATGTAGCCCCTGGCGATGCCGCCGAGGACCCGGTTGCCCGACACCCGCATGAGCGCCATGGCGGCGCCGATCAGGGTGCCGATCACGATCGCGCCCAGCGCGATGATGATCGTGTTGCCCAGGCCCTCGAGGATCAGCTTCCAGCGGTCCATGGCAATCAGGTTTTGATAGATCGCATGCATTGGCGTTCCTCCCTAAACAGGAGCGGGGCGGGGCCGAAAGGCCCCACCCGGCATCCCCGTATCGATTCTTACTGCTTATTTGCGGACGATGACGACCTGCTTGGAGGAGTAGTAGGGCTCGGAGAAGTCGACGCTCTGGCGGCGCTCCTCGGTGGCGGTCATGCCGGCGGCGACAAAGTCGATCGTGCCGGTGTCAAGCGCGGAAAGCAGGCTGTCGAACGCCATATCCTCGACCTGGAGCTTCCTGCCCATGTCCTTGGCCACGTTCTGCGCCATCGAGATGTCGAAGCCGACGATCTCGGAGCCCTCGGCGTACTCGAAGGGCTTGAAGGCCGCGTTGGTGCCCATCTTGATCACGTCGCCCGTGGTCTCAAGCGCCTCGGGGACCTTGATCGCTTCCTCGCCCTCGGCGGGCATGAAGGCGTTCACGAGCGCCTCATAAGAGCCGTCGCCCTGCATCCGGGCGATCGTCGCGTTGATCGCGTCGAGCAGCTCGGTGTTGCCCTTCTTGACGGCGATCGCGTACTCCTCGGGCTCGAGGTTGAAGTCGATGATCGTCAGGTCGTCGTTCTGCGCGACGATCGATTTTGCCGGAAGCTCGTCGAGCATGACCGCGTCGATCTTGCCGTTCTTGAGGTCGAGCGCCGCGTCCATGCCGGACTTGTAGCTGCCGAGCTGGGCGTCGGTGACGTTTTCCTGCACGTAAATTTCGCCGGTGGTGCCCGCCTGGACGCCGATCTTCTTGCCGTTCAGGTCTTCGACAGAGTTGATGGCGACCTGCGCCTTTTTGCCGCACGCCGCGAGGGAAAGCACCATCAGGGCCGCGAGGGCCAGAGCCATTACCTTTTTCATTTTCCGTTCCTCCCAATCTGATCCCGCGTATGTCACGCGGGCGCTGTTCTGTATATCGTGTTATAATTATACATCCGTTCCCCTATTTTGCAAGGGGTTTTTTCAAGAAATATGCACTCTCCGCAATTTTCATACATATTCACCATGTTTACACACAATCGGGCGCCAACTTTTGCATATCTTTTGGGACGGGCGCGCGCACGGTGAGCGAAACGCCGCTCACCGGATGGGTGAAGGAGACGCCCGCGCAGTGCAGCGCGTGCCGCCCGATAAGCGCCCGGTCCCCGCCGTAGAGGGCGTCCCCGAGCAGCGGGCAGCCGATGTGGGCCATGTGCACACGGATCTGGTGGGTGCGCCCCGTCCCGAGGGTGCAGCGCACGAGGCTGTAGCCGGAAAACGCCGCGAGCGTCTCATAGTGCGTCACGGCGGGCTTGCCGTCCGGTGTGACCCGGCGGCGCGGGTCCGCCCGGTCGGGCTGCCCGACCGGCGCGTCGACCGTCCCCGCCCGGGGCTCCGGCGCGCCCGTCACGAGCGCGAGGTAGGTCTTCTCCACCTGCCCGGTGAGCGTGGCGGCCGCAAACGCGTTCTTCGCAATCACCACCGCGCCCGACGTGTCCCGGTCGAGCCGGCCCATCAGCCGGCAGACCGCCTCCTGCCCCCGCGCGCGGCAGTCACGCGCGAAGACGTTGGCGAGCGTCCCGCTCTGCATGCCGCGCACCGGGTGGCAGGCCATTCCGGCGGGCTTGTCATAGACGGCGATATCGTCGTCCTCATAGAGGAGCGGCACGGACGGCGTGCCGTCCGGCTCCGCCCCGCCCATGCCGTCGCGCAGCGTGATCGCCAGCCGGTCGCCCGCCCGCAGGCGGTCGATCGTGCGGGCGCGCGCGCCGTTCAAGAGGATGCCGTCCTCCTTCGTTTTGAGGGAGCGCACGAGCGTATAGGAGCACCCCGCCTCCCCGCGCAGGAAGTGGACGACCTTGCGCCCGTCATAGGCGGGCGGCACGGTGAACTCAAGCCTCCGCGTCATCGTCCCCGGCGTCCCGGCCGGTCCCGGTGTAAATGGTGTTGTCATTGCCGCAGACAATGCCCGCCTTGATCGGCGCGATCAGAAAGCCGATCACCATGCCGATGCATAAAAATACAGACGCCCACAAGAATTTCTCAGATTTCCGCATAAATATTCCCTCTTTCCCGCTTCATCGATTCGTAGCGTTCCTTTGTGATCCGGTAGATGAGATGGGGCATTTCCCTCCCGCGGTAGATCTTCACGAACGCCCCCGCCTCCTCCATGACGAGCGCGGCCGCGACCCGGCGGGAGGCGGCGTTTTCCGGGCGGATGTCGGCGGCCGCCTCGGGCGCGCCGAGCGCCTCGAGGACATGCCGCACACAGGCGGCCGCGCCCTCGCGGGCGAAGCCCTCCCCCCAGCGGTCCCGGCGGAGGATATAGCCGACGCTCCACGCCTCGCGGTCCCCCATCGGTTCCCACACCGGGCCGATCGTGCCGACAAAATCCCCCGACGCGCGCTCGATTGCCGCGAGGTGGCCCGCGCCCTCCCGCGCATAACGCGCCCGGCTTCGGGTGATCCAGTCCCGCACCTCGGCGTCGCCGAAGCCGTGCTCCCACGCGTACATCACCCGCGGATCGCCGAGGATTTTTTGCAGCGCGGAAAAGTCGGCCTGCTCCAGCGGGCGCAGGAGCAGGCGCCTGGTTTCGATCCGCATCAGCCGCGCCTCCTTCCGGATACAAAAAACGCAGCCGCGGTTTCCGCGGCTGCGCACTTTGCAGCAAACTTACTTGTCCATGCCAAAACGCTTTTTGAACCTGTCAACGCGTCCGCCCGTATCGACCAGCTTCTGACGGCCGGTGAAGAAAGGATGGCACTTGGAGCAGATTTCAACGCGGATGTTCTCCCTCGTCGAGCGCGTATGGATCACTTCGCCGCAGGCGCAGGTGATCGTCGTATCCACATACTTGGGATGGATTCCCTCTTTCATTTGTTTCACCTCTTTCTGACATCGGAGATAGATGCCATAAATGCAACATTAAAACTATACCACACATCTCTCGCGATTGCAAGCGGTTTTTTACGGAAACCGCAGGATTTTGCGTATTTTCCCTATTTTGCCCGCTCAGACGCCCATGATGCGCTTGACGTCCGCGCCCATCGCGGCGGCGCGCGCGTCGATTTCGGCCATGTCCCTGCCGACGACCGACAGGTAGAGCTTGATCTTCGGCTCGGTGCCCGAGGGGCGCACGATGGCGGTGCAGCCGTCGGCGAGCGCGTATTCGAGCACGTTCGATTTCGGCAGGTCGATCGGAGCGGTCTTCCCGCCGCAGATGGAAACGGAGCGCTCGTAGTCGCTCACGCAGGTGACCTTCTGCCCGGCAATCTCGGCGGGCGGGTTCTCCCGCAGCTTCTCCATCATGCCGGCCATGATCTTCATGCCCTCGGCGCCCTCGAACTGGAAGTTGGAGACGCTCTCGCGGCAGATGCCGAACCGTTTGTAGAGGTCGCCGAGCGCGTCGACGAGGCTCATGCCCCTCTGCTTATACCAGGAGGCCATCTCGACGATGAGCATCGAGCCGACGACCGCATCCTTGTCGCGGACGTAGGTGCCCGACAGGTAGCCGTAGCTCTCCTCGAAACCGAAGAGGAACCGCTCGGGATGCCCGGCGGATTCAAGCAGCGCGATCTGCTCGCCGATGTACTTGAAGCCGGTCAGCACGCTGCGCACCTCGACGCCGTAGGCCTTGCCGATCATCTGGGTGAGCTTGGTGGAGACGATCGTCGTCACCGCGACGGGGTCCCTGGGCATCGTGCCGTTTTCGGTGCGGCAGCGGCAGATGTAGTCGAAGAGCAGCGCGCCCACATGGTTTCCGGTGAGCAGGGTGTAGTCCTCCCCCTCCTTCACCGCGATGCCGACCCGGTCGCAGTCGGGGTCGGTGGCGAGCATGAGGTCCGCGCCCGTTTCGCGCGCGAGCTCGAGCCCCTTGGCGAGCGCCTCTTTGATCTCAGGGTTCGGGAAGGGGCAGGTCGGGAAGTTGCCGTCGGGGTGCTCCTGCTCGGGCACGACGGTCACGTCCCGCGCGCCGATCGCGGCGAGCACGCGGCGCACCGGCTTGTTGCCCGCGCCGTTGAGGGGGGAATAGACGAGCTTGAGGCCCGCTTTTTCGCAGACGCCCGGATTGACCTGCTGGGCAAGGACGTTGTCGATAAAGCGGTCGGCGACCTCCTCGGGGATATAGGAGACGATCCCGGAGGCGAGCGCGTCCTCGAACTTCATCGTCTTCGCGCCGGTGAGCACGTCGAGGCTGTTGATCTCTTTGAGGACGGCGTCGGCGGCGTTCTCGGTCATCTGGCAGCCGTCGCTGCCGTAGACCTTATAGCCGTTATATTTGGCGGGGTTGTGGGAGGCGGTGACCATGATGCCCGCGTCGCAGCGAAGCTCGCGGGTCGCGAAGGAGAGCGCCGGGACGGGCATCAGCTCCCGGTAGATCGACACCCGGACGCCGTTGGCGGCCAGCACCCCCGCCGCTTCCCGTGAGAAGAGGTCAGATTTGATGCGGCTGTCGTAGGAGATCGCGACGTGCGGCTCCTCCGACTGGGCGAGCAGGTAGTTGGCGAGCCCCTGAGTCGCGCGGCGGATGGTATAGATGTTCATGCGGTTGTTGCCCGCGCCGATCACCCCGCGCAGCCCCGCGGTTCCAAAGGCGAGGTCGCGGTAAAAACGGTCGAGGATTTCGGCGTCCCGCCCCTTGATCGACCGAAGCTCCGCGGTCAGGTCGGGGTCCTCGAGGGACGCGGCCAGCCAGCGCTCATACAGCTCGTTATGGTTCATATAACTTCCTCCCGTCACATATATACTTTCATGGGGATTGTTCATTTTCCTGTTATCATGATACCCGTACAGGCTGTCAAAGTCAACCGATTACTGGGGAGAAATGGAAGCGTCCGGAAAAATTCTCCCGAAACGCCGCCCGGCTCTTGCATCGGGCGGACGGGCATGTTATACTGGGCTAAGATTTCCGCATGGGGGAGTAGTTTGCGCGCATTCCGGCGCGTGGCAAGTCAACATAATGGCCTCACGGCCTGGCTTGCCTGAAAGAACAAGACTCATGGACGGGCCCGAAGAGCCATGTCCGTGGGTCTTTCGTTTTGCCGGGGCGGGCGCGCCCCCACGGAAGCCGCGCTCCGTCCGGGGGCGGCCGCGGGCCCCGGGGCGCGAACGCATCCGGGTTACTGTAACAACATGGCAAGGGGGATTCTTCCTATGGGAACGCCGACACTTTTTCTGATCGCGCTGGGGCTGTCGATGGACGCCTTCGCGGTATCCATCTCCAACGGCATGTGCTACCGGGGCTTCGGCCGGAAGCAGGCGGCGGCCGCCGCCTTTTCCTTCGGCCTCTTCCAGATGCTCATGCCGATCATCGGCTATCTCGCCGGGCGGACCTTCAGCGACGCGATCTCCGCCGCCGACCACTGGATCGCTCTTCTGCTGCTCGGGTTCATCGGGGGGAAGATGGTCTTCGACGGCATCCGTGAGCTGCGCCATCCCGAGGGCTGCTCCCCCGACCATCTCTTCACCTTCAAGGTCCTCGCCGTGCAGGCGGTGGCCACGAGCATCGACGCGCTCGCCGTCGGGGTCGGGTTCGCGGTCATGCAGGTCAACATCGTCACGGCTGCGGCCTTCATCGGCGTGGTGACCTTCCTCTGCTGTATCGTCGGCTCCATGCTCGGCAGGCAGTTCGGGCTGCTGCTCGGCAGCCGCGCGCAGGTGCTCGGCGGGGTCATCCTCGTGGGCATCGGGCTGAAAATCTTTGTCGAGCACATGTTCGGCTGATCAAATACGCGCCCTGTTTTCGACCTGTTTCGACAAAATTTGCCGAAACAGGTCGATTTTGCTTTCCGGATATGGTATCCTTTTCCTATCAGAGGGGAGGAACGCCGCCATGCTGTCCACGATCCAAAGCCTGGGAATCCTGGGAATCGATCCCTATCCCGTCACCGTCGAGGTGAACGTCGCCCGGGCGATGCCCGCCTTCGACATCGTCGGCCTGCCCGACGCGGCGGTGCGCGAATCGCGCGAGCGGGTGCGTTCCGTCCTCTCCAACTGCGGCTATCCCTTCCCTGACGGACGCATCGTCGTCAACCTGGCGCCCGCCGACGTAAAGAAGGCGGGCTCCCTCTACGACCTGCCCATCCTCGTCGGGCTGCTCGCCGCGCAGGGGCTCCTGCCCGAAAACGCCCCGCTTGTGGATTCCGCCTTCATCGGCGAGGTCTCCCTCTCGGGCGGGCTGCGCCGGGTGTGCGGGGTGCTGCCCATGCTGCTCGGCGCGGCCGGGACGGGGATGCGCCGCGCCTTCATCCCCGCCGCCAACGCCGCCGAGGCGTCGGCCGCGCGGGGGATCGAGGTCTTCCCGGTCGGCTCGGTCGGGGAGCTCGTCTCCCACCTGCGCGGGGAATGCGCCCTCCCGCCCGCCGGGACGGCCCGCTTTGGCGGCGGGCCGCAGCCGCCCCTGCCCGACTTCGCCGACGTGAAGGGGCAGGGCCCCGCCAAACGGGCGCTCGAGGTCGCAGCGGCGGGCGGGCACAACCTGCTGATGATCGGCGCGCCCGGCACCGGCAAGAGCATGCTCGCCAAGCGCCTGCCCTCCATCCTGCCCGACATGACTGAGGAGGAGTCGATCGAGACGACGAAAATCTATTCCGCCTGCGGGATGCTCGCGCCCGACCTGCCGCTCATCCGGACGCGGCCCTTCCGGGCGCCGCACCACACCGTCTCGCCCGCGGGGCTCTGCGGGGGCGGCCCGGTGCCCCGGCCGGGCGAGGTATCCCTCGCCCACAACGGCGTCCTCTTTCTCGACGAGCTGCCCGAGTTCCAGCGGCAGGCGATGGAGGCCCTGCGCCAGCCGCTGGAGGACGGCGTCCTCACGATCGCGCGGGCGGGCGCGCGGCTGAGCTATCCCAGCCGCTTCATGCTCGTGGCCGCGATGAATCCCTGCCCCTGCGGCTATTTCGGCCACCCCACCCGGCGCTGCTCCTGCCCACCCTCCCGCGTGTCCTCCTATCTGGGGCGGGTGTCGGGGCCGCTGCTCGACCGCATCGACCTGAACGTCGAGGTCTCCCCCGTCACCTACGCCCAGCTGTCCGCGCGGCGGGACGCGGAGGAATCCTCCGCCGCGGTCCGCCTCCGCGTGCAGGCGGCGCGCGAACGCCAAACCGCCCGCTACGCCGGGACCGGCGTCTCCTGCAACGCCCGGCTCGACCCGTCGATGCTCGCCGAAGCCTGCCCGCTCGACCCCGAGGCGGAGCGGATGCTCGGGCTGGTGTTTGAAAAGCTCGGCCTCTCGGGGCGCGCCTACGACCGCATCCTCAAGGTGGCGCGCACGATCGCCGATCTCGGCGGGAGCGAACGCATCCGCGCGCCCCACCTCTCCGAGGCGGTGCAGTACCGCTCCCTCGACCGCAAATACTGGAACCGCGGATAATTTCAAAACGCGCGCGCCCCCGCCCCGGAAACTCCGGGACGGGGGCGTGTTTTTTACCCCGCCGGGAAGAGGGCCCTGAGCGCGTACGCGAGCGGGTCCCGCCCGCAGCGCGCGGTCACGCGCGCGTCCGGCAGCCTGCCCGAGATCGCCGAGCCCTCCGGCACGAAGGGCTGCCCGCAGATTTCCAGCATGGAAAGGTCGTTTTCCTCGTCCCCCAGCGCGAGGGTCCCCGCGAGGGAAAACCCCTCCCGGCGGCAGTATTCCCGCAGGGCCGCGCCCTTGGAAACGCCCGCGCCGCAGAGGTCGACGCAGCTTCCGCTCGACGAGACCAGCCGCACCCCCTCCATCCGACCGGCGAGCGCCCGCAGCGCCTCCGCCGCTTCGGATGGAACCCCCGGGAGCAGCAGGTCTGCGATCTCCCGCCCGCCGAAGTCCGCGCTGTCCCGGCAGTAAACCGGCTTATGGCGGAAACGGGGCCCGCACCGCGAAAAATGCGCTTCGTAAAAATTTCCCGCCTCCCACGCGCCGGCCAGCAAAATCGCGTCGGCGGCATAGGCCGCGTAGGGCGCGCCGAGCCGGTCGAGCAGGCGGCAGGCCCGGTAGGCTTCCTCCCCGGGCATGTATTCGACCGCACGGTAGGCCCCGGCCGCAAAATCATAGACCGCCGCGCCGTTCATGCAGATGGCGGCGGGATGGCATCCCGCGAGACGGACCGGCCACTCCGCGATGTGGGGATGCCGCCCCGTGACGGCGATGACCCGGATCCCTGCGGCGGACAGCGCGCGGACGGCGGCGCGGTCCGCCTCCCCCGGCAATCCGTCGGGGCCGAGCAGCGTCCCGTCCAGGTCGGTCGCGACACATTCGAGTCCGCCGAACACCCCCCTACCTCCCATCCGCGGGAGCTTCCAGGCTCCCCGCGCGGCAGGGGGCACCGGACCCGCTCTCTTTTATCGTCCCGGCCTCCCGTTCCTTTGCGCGCTGCTCGCGCCCGGCGTGCACCTGCGCGGCGCACGCCTCGTCAAGGATGCCTCCCGTCACCGTGATCCCCATCTCCGCGTAGCTTCCCGCCGTTTTCATGAGGAGCGCCGGGAAATCCGGCGCGGCGGAGCCGATGTAGATTTCCCGGATGCCCGCCTGCACCATCGCGGCCGCGCACATCGGGCAGGGCCGGTAGTTGCAGACGAGCAGGCAGTCCGACAGGTCGTTCCTCCCCAGCTTCGCGCAGGCCTCACGGATGAGCACCATCTCGGCGTGCGCGCAGGGGTTTCGTTCGGTATTTTCGCGGTTGCCGTCCCGCACGAGGACGCGGCCCTCCCGGTCGGCGATGACGCCGCCGTAGGGGTCGTCCCCCCGCGCGAGCGCGGCGGCCGCCTCCTCCATCGCCATGCGCACGAGCGCCTCGGCCCGTTTTCGTCCGAGCATCACTCCACCTCCCCGAGCGCGCGGGCAAGCGCGGCCCGCGCCTCCTCCATATCGAGCGACCGGACCCGTTCGCGCGCCTCCGGCAGCGCGGCGGGCGACATCGAAAGCTCGGTGATTCCCATCGCGAGATAGAGCGGGATGAGCGCCGGGTCGGCGGCCGACTCGCCGCACACCCCCGTCCAGACGCCGTTTTTCCGGGCGTTCTCCGCCGTCAGCTTCATGAGCCGCAGGACGGCCGGATCCGCCGGGCGGTAGTACCCGGCGATCCGCTCGTTCATCCGGTCGGCGGCCAGCGTATACTGGGTGAGGTCGTTGGTGCCGATGCTGAAAAAGTCCGCCTCACGCGCGAGCAGGTCGCTGAGGACTGCCGCCGCGGGCGTCTCGATCATGACCCCGACCTCCACGGAAGCGGTCTCCGTCCCCTCCGCCTCAAGCTCCGCGCGCGCCTCCCCGAGCAGTTTCCGGGCGCAGCGCAGTTCCTGGAGGGAGGCGATCATCGGGAACATGACCGCGAGCCTTCCGTGGACGGAGGCGCGCAGCAGCGCGCGCAGCTGGGTCCGGAAGAGCTCCCGCCGGTCCAGACAGATGCGGATCGCCCGCCAGCCGAGCGCCGGGTTTTCCTCCCGCCCCGTGTCGAGACAGGGGGCGCGCTTGTCCGAGCCGATGTCGACGGTGCGCACAATCACCCGCCTGCCCTCCATCCGTTCGAGGGCCTCCCGGTAGGCGAGATACTGCGTCTCCTCGTCGGGCGGCGTCTCCCGCCCGAGGTAGAGAAACTCGCTGCGGAAAAGGCCCACCGCCTCCCCGCCGTTTTCCAGAACCGCCCGCGCCTCCCCGGGCGCGCCGATGTTCCCGGCCAGCTCCACCCGGATTCCGCCGCGCGTTTCGGCGGGCGGGAACCCGCCGGCCCGCAGCCGTCCGAGGCGGCGCGCCGCCGCCCTCCGGCGGCTTCGCGCCTCCGAGAGCGCGGCCTCGTCCGGGTCGACCATCACCCTGCCCGCGTCTCCGTCAACGGTCAGCAGCCTCCCCTCGAGCTCCGGGGCCTCCGCAATCCCCACGACGGCGGGGATCCCCATCGCGCGGGCGAGGATGGACACATGGGAGGCCGCAGACCCGCGCCGGGTGACGAACCCCGCCACCTGCGAGCGGTCGAGCGAGAGGGTGTCGCTCGGGGTCAGCTCGTCCGCGACCAGCACGACGGGGCCGTCCGGCTCCCCCTCCCCGGAAAGCCCCCCTCCGCCGCCGAGCGCCGAAAGCAGCCGGCGGGACACGTCGCGGATATCCGCCGCGCGTTCGCGGATGTTGGGGTCCCCGAGCGCCTCGAACTCCGCCGCGAGGGCCTCCCCCGCACGGCGCACCGCCGTCTCCGCCGCCGCGCCCCCGTCGAGCTGCCGCTGGATTTCCCCGGTGAAATCCGGGTCGTCGAGCAGCAGCGCATGGATTTCAAAGATCTGCGCCTCCGCCTCACCGGCGGCTTCGACCGCCCGCTCCCGCAGGCCGCGCAGCTCCCGCCGGACGGCGTCGGCGGCCTCGCCGCATCGGCGCGCCTCCTCCCGCGCGCCTTTTCCGGGGATTTTCTCCTCCACCGCGGAGGGCGCGGCCAGCAGCCGCGCCCTCCCGACAGCGATTCCTCCGGAGGTTCCCGTTCCTTCCAGAATCTTCATGTTGTTCTCCCTTCCGCTCACAGGCTTTCGGCGCAGAAGGCGCGCATCGCCTCGCACGCGGCCTGCTCGTCCTCGCCGTCCACCGTGAAGGTCACCGTCTCCCCCGCCGCCGCGCAGAGGGCCATCACCCGCAGCAGGCGGGTGCAGTCGGCCTCCCGGTCCCCCCGGCGGATGGTCACCCGGCTTTTGAAGGCCGCCGCCTGCCTGACGAGCTGTCCGGCCGGCCGGGCGTGCAGGCCCATCGGGTCGCTGATCGTATAGTCAAACTGCTGCATAAAGCCCCTCACAAACCCCTTCCGCTCACAGCGCGTGGTATTCCCGCGCGATGACCGCCGCGACGCGCGCGTTGTTGCGGATGATTTCCACGTTGGCCGCGAGGCTCGCGCCCCCGGTCAGCTCATTGACTTTGGAGAGCAGGAACGGCGTGTTCTTTTCGCCCGCGATCCCCTCCTCCTTCGCCATCTCGACCGCCCGGGCGATTGCCGCGTCGATGACCTCCTCCGCGATCGCGAACCGTTCGGGGATCGGATTGGAGAGGATTGCCGCGCCCTCGAAGCCCAGCTCCCACTTCGCCTTGAGGAACCGGGCCACCATATGGTAGTCGTCGATCCGGTAGTCGATACGATACCGGCTGTGCGGGGTGAAGAAGGCGGGGAAGGAATCGGTGCCCATGCCGATGACGGGCACGTCCTTGGTTTCGAGGTACTCCTTGGTGCGGCCGATGTCGAGGATCGACTTGCAGCCCGCGCTGATGACCCCGACGCTCGTGCGGCCGAACTCCTCGAGGTCGGCGGAGACGTCCATCGACAGCTCCCCGCCCTTGCTGACCCCGCCGATGCCTCCGGTCGCCATGAACCGGATGCCCGCGATCGACGCGCACCGCAAGATCGCCGCGATCGTGAAGCCCGCGTTGAGCCCGTTCACGATGGCGTAGGGGATGCCCTTGACCGACGCCTTCATCGCCCTGGAGGCGGGGTCCGCCGGGTTGTTGGCGAGCGCGCCGACCTGTTCCCGGTCGAGCCCCACGACGATCTTCCCCTTGTAAACGCCGATGGTCGCGGGCACCGCGCCGTACTCCCGCACCGTCTCCTCCGCCATGAGGGCGGTCTCGACGTTGGTCGGGTAGGGCATGCCGTGCGAGATGATCGAGCTTTCAAGCGCGACGACCGGCTCGCCGTTTTGGACCGCCTCCCGCACGCGGGGGGCGACGGTCAGATATGGTTCGATATTCATTCGTCAGCTTCTCCTTTTCATTATATAATGTGCAGCAGGCTGAGCGCCACGACGCCCACCGCAAGGATTCCCATGATCTTGATCGCGCCCTTGCCCTTCTTGACCAGCCAGAAGCAGACGAGCGTCACCGCGAGCGGGAGCATCTTGGGCATGAGCTGGTCGAGGAAATCGGCCTGCAGGCTGATGGCCTGCTCGCCGCTGCCGTAGGTGAGGGTGGTGGACAGGCTCACATAGGTGGCGGTCAGCGCGCCGAGCACGCCGCATCCGACGATGCCCGCCGCGTGGACGATGCGGTCCATGAGCCCGCCCTTCAGGATTTTGGAGACCGCGTCCTTGCCGAGGCGGTAGCCGTAGTTGACGAAATAGATGCTCTGGGCGGCCATGGCCGCGACGACGAGTACGCAGTAGATGACGACGCCCGCGACGCCGAGGTTGTTTTCCAGCACGAGCGCGACGGAGAAGGCGAGCAGGATGGGGTAGATGATCGCCTGGTTGAGGGTGTCGCCGATGCCCGCCAGCGGGCCCATGAGGCCGGTCTTGACCGCGGTGATCGCCTCGCCCGAGACGCTGCCGTCCTTGGCGCGCTGTTCCTCCATCGCCACGCTGATGCCCATGATGACGATGCCGATGTAGGGCTCGGTGTTGAAGAACTCCTGATGCCGCTCGAGCGCCTCGCTCAGGTCCTCCTTGGAGGGGTAGAGTTTGGCGAGGATGTGGCTGATCGCGTTGGTGAAGCCGAGGCTCTCAAACCGCTCGTAGTTGATGCAGCAGTGGGAAAAAATGAACCACTTAAACCAGGCGTAAAGCAGGTCCTTTTTAGTGACGATCGACTGGACGACGCCGGTTTTCTCCTTTGCCATTTAAGCCACCTCCGCTTTCTGCATGTCGTTGAAGAGATAGAGCGCCGCCGCCGCGATCGCGAAGGCCGCCACGCCCATCATCGTCATACCCAGGTAGGACACGAGGAAAAAGCCCATGAAGAAATAGGGCGCCACGCTCTTTTTCATGATCACCTTGAGGTTGAGCGCGATGCCGACCGCCGGGAGCACGCCGCCGATGAGGGTGAGGATGCCGAGCACGCGGGTGCCGAGGAAATCGAGCGCGCTCTGGACGAACTCGGGCCCGAAGTAGGCGGCGAGCGCGACGGGCAGCACGGTCATGAGCAGCAGGACCGGCTGCGGATAGAGCACGTTCACCCGCCAGATGCCGCGGGTGTTCGCCTCGCGGGTGGGCTTGTCCGCCATGTGGGAGATGACGACGTTGAAGGTGTTGCGTCCGACCCACACGAAGGTGCCCAGCATGCCGAGCGGGACCGACAGGGTGAGCGCGACGCCCGTGTCGAGATTGGAGGCGATGGCCAGCGCCGTGGCCAGCGTCCCGGCGAGCGCCGGGTCGGAGGGCTGGGAGCCGCCGACCGACATCCAGCCCAGGTAGATCAGCTGGATGGTCGCGCCCATGATCGCGCCCTCCGCAGGCGCGCCGAGGATACAGCCGACCAGCGTGCCGGCGACGAGCGGTTTGCAGACGGTGAGGTAGCCGATGGCCCACGGCGCGCTCCCCAGGTAGTAGACGACCCCGATCAGAATCGCTTGCAGAACAGTCATTGTCCTTCCTCCTCTATAACACTTTGTCGATTTCCATTTCCTTGTCCTCCGGCACCACCTGCACATAGACGCGCACGCCGCGCTTCTGCAGGCGCAGGAGGGTCTCGTTCTCCGCCGGGGAGGAGGAGATGTTGCGGTAGAGGGTCGACCGGCCCGCGCGCTTGCACATGCCGCCCACGTTGAGCGCGCGGATCTCGACGCCGCGGTCCACGAGCGCCTCCACCGTTTCGGGCACCTTCACCAGCATGAGGATGCGTTCCTCCCCCGCCTCCTGCAGCAGGTATTCCGCCGCCCTGTCCACATCGGCCACCACGGCTTTGAACTCCTTTGGCACCGCCATCAGCAGCACCTCGGTCATAAACGAATCCCGGCAGGTCTCGTCGTCGACCACCATGATCTCGGTCGGGCTGTAAAGCCGCGACCACTGGGTCATGATCTGCCCGTGGATGAGCCGGTCGTCGATCCGTACCAATACGATATTTTTCATCTGCCTTCCTCCCCTACTGGTAAATTTCACGCAGGTTCCGGATCGACTCCCGCGCCGATTCGAGCGCGGCGTCCCGGATTTCGGCCGCGGTGCGGCCCTCCCGCATCGAGATCGCCTCGATGAGCATCGCGAGGTTCGCCCCGCTCACGCACTCGTACCCGAGGCCGCGGATGTTGCGGGCCGCCACGTTGCAGGGGGTCCCCGCGTACATGTCGGCCAGTACGAGCACGCCGCTGCCGTCGTCAAGCGCGCGCACCCGGCTGCAAAACCGCTCGTTGAAGGCGTCCATATCCACGCCCGGCTCGAGCGAAACCGCCTCGACCCGCTCGCTCTTCCCGGCGATCAGCTCGCTGGCTCTGACCATCGCCTCCGCCAGCCCCCCGTGGGACACCACCAGTATTCCAACCATACCCGTTCTTCCTTTCTTTTGTCAGTCCTCGTAATCCAGCGCGACGAGCTGGTAGATGTAAGCGATCTCGCTGACGGGGATTTCCACCGCGTAGTGGCTCGTCAGGAAGTGGAACGCCTCCTTGACCTGCGCCACGAACCGCTCTTTCTCCCGCAGGAACCCCTCCGTCTCGGGATACTGTTCGATGGGGGTCCGGGTGATCAGCCGCTCGATCAGGCAGCTGATGTGGATGTAGAGCGCGATGGTCACCCGGTTGCTGAACCGCTTGCCGGTGATGCCGCGCAGCCGGGTCACCGCCTCCTGCACGTACCCCATCAGCTTTTCGGGGTTGAGGATGGTGAGGTGCTTGACCACGTTGAGCAGCGAAAAATCCTTGAGCAGGTTCTTGTTGAAGGCGTCGAGCTCGGCCGCGTCGAGCCCGCCCGACAGCGCCGCGTCGATCCTGCCGAGCCCCTCCGCCGTGATCATGTCGCCGATCGCCAAAAAGGGGATGCCCTCGAAGCCGGGGTCCATCGCGCCGATCAGCAGCTTCACGTCGTACCGCCCGAACAACTCGTCCTCCTCGCGGCTCTGGATCAGCCGGTAGTAGTCATAGGCGATCACCGCCGTTTCGATCGGGCGCGGCAGGCTGCCGCTGAAAAGGTCGATCATCCGTTCGGCCACGCCGGTGTCGGCGTCGCTCATAAAGACGACCGCCTCCTGCTTGCGCCGGCTGGCGAGCACCCGGCAGCCGGGCGCCGCGTCCCCGCAGGCGCTCTTGAGGATCGTGCCGATCTCCTGCCCGCTCCAGATGCCCCTGCCGACCGCAAGCGCCAGCGCGGTGGAGACGTTGTCCGCCAGCCCGAGCCGGATGTTCGCGATCCCGCCCACCCCCTCGCCGACCGCCTCCATCGACCCGGTGTCGAAGAGCAGGATGAACGCCCGGCACGTCGGCCGCCTGCGGATGTACTTCCCCAGCCGCACCGCGAGGTCCGCCTCGCCGGCGTTCACCGGCAGGTCGATCGCGTCGAAGGTGTGCCGCCCGATCAGCTTGTTGACCGTCTCGGCCATGCTGCTGGCCGTGGCGTAGCCGCGGCAGGCGATCACGCCGCGGATGGCGCTCACCTGCACCCCCTTGTTGCTGTACTTGATGTTGAGCGCCAGCAGCAGCAGGTCCATCTTGGAGATGCGCAGGTCCATGTTCTGCCCGATGAGCTCGGACGCCTCGAGCGCGATGGTCATCTCCCCGGGCGAGGTCCTCCGCAGCGTCCCCAGCGCGCCTTCCAACTCGGCGTCCCGCCGCTCCAGCCACCGCTGGAGGGTGAGGTTGCGCTGCATCTGGGCGTGGAGCCCGCGCGATATGAGGAACCCGCAGTGGACGGGGAGCACGGCGTGGTACTTCTCCGACACGGCCTCCAGCACCCCGTCCACCACCTGCTTGATCGCGTTGAACCGGCTGTTGGTGTGCTTTTTATCGAAGTAGAGGTAGTCCATAAAGCTGTTGATATAGGCGTAGCAACGCTCGAACACGCCGCCGAGCGACGCCTCCTCCCCCGCCTGCCGGGCAAAGC
Source organism: Anaerotruncus massiliensis (ex Togo et al. 2026) (assembly GCF_030825285.1). NCBI lineage: Bacteria > Bacillati > Bacillota > Clostridia > Eubacteriales > Oscillospiraceae > Anaerotruncus > Anaerotruncus massiliensis (ex Togo et al. 2026). The sequence continues at coordinate 19,603 of NZ_JAPJQF010000009.1, read as the reverse complement.
ACCCGAGGATCGAATCGTAAAAGCGCACGAAGATGTCCACCGCGTCCAGCTTCTCGTACTCGTTGATGCTGATGAGGCTCTCCTGCTCGTTCTCGGCGGCAGGGTCCGCGCGGGAGGCCGCCAGAATCTCCTCCGGCAGGTGGTACTGGTAGACGTAGAGGCTTTCCGCGTCCGCGTCGCTGTAGAGGAAGGCGTTGGCGCAGCAACTGCGCACGCAGTTTTTGAGCTGCGCGACGTTCCCCGCGTAGACATAGTCCATCATCCGGTGGAAAACGCTCGTGCCGATAAAGATCTTGCGCCCGTTTTTGCGGGCCTCCCGCTTGAAGAAATAGAGCAGCAGTTCCTTTTTCTCCTCGGGGGTGCGCTCCTCAAGCGGCGGGACGCTCACCGAAACGGGGATCAGGCGCTGCAGCGCCCGGTCGAGTGCGCGCCCCGGCTCGGCGGAAACGGTGAAGACGAGGCGGACGTCCGCCGTACGCACGGCGTCCTCCCCGCAGCGGGAATAGCGCCCGGTCTGCATGAACTGTAAGAGCCTCTCCTGGCACTCGCTTCCGAGGGCTCCCGCCTCGTCGAGCAGCAGCATCCCGCCGTCCGCGGCGGCAAGGCAGCCGGGGGCGTCCCCCCGGCGCACGTCGCCGAAAATCTGGGCGAGCGCCTCCCCGTCGCTGCGGTATTCGGCGCAGCCGGCGGCGACCAGCCGCCCGGGCGGCAGCACCCCCTCGTCCGCCGCGTACTCGTACATCAGCCGCGCGAGCAGCTTTTTGCCGGTCCCGGGCTGTCCCGCCAGCAGCACCGGCAGGCCGTGGGGCGGATATTTCACCGCCGCCTTGAGCTGCTCGATGCAGTCGCTGATGCTGCGCGTGCTGCCAATCGCCTTTTGAAAATTGCGCAGCCGGTTTTTTTCACGGTTCAGGTGCGCCGCCAGCTCCCGCAGGCTGTCGAAGGCGGGCTGGGCGACCGTCGCGTCGTACTGCGCCTCGAGCATCCCCTTGTGGAAAAAGTAGACCGGGCGCAGGTTCGCTTTGACGAGCAGCCCGTCCTTGACAAGCTCGTTGAGATACTGGCTTGTAAGGTTCCTGCTGACGTTCAGCCGGGCGCTGATGGCCGACGCGGTGAACCGCTCCGGCTCCTCTCCCCGGAAGCCGTCGGTCAGTCCCTTGATGTATTCCAGCAGTTCCTCTTTTGTTTTGACAAACATGTTGGCGCCCTCCCGTTGAAATGATCATAACCCCGCGCCCCGGGCGCGTAAATAGATTTTGCGAAGGTTCGACACAGCGGCGTGATTTCCGTCAGTCTTGTGGGGTTTTTCCAGTTTACCCCCCGTTATGTCGACGTTTTTCAGGCACATTCCCTCATCCGCCCGGCCGTTTTTGGTCCCTTCGACAGATTTTCACACCGTCCATGATACCATGCGCGCGCGGGAAAAGGACCCTTTCCGGCGCATCTCCAGTTATTTCCTCCCGCCGCCGCAGAAAAAGACAGCCCCCGCTCCGGGTCCCGGAGCGGGGGCTGTCTTCGGCAATTTCCTATGTGGGAAGGTAAAGCGTTATAAGCGGAAGTTGATATCGTAATCCTCGGGCAGGAAGTAGAACTTGCAGCGGGCGATCCCCTCCTTCTGGGAACCGTAGAGGATCTCCTCGATGTAGATGATCGGCGTCTCGTTCTCCACCTGCAAAAAGGCGGTGACGTTGTCCTCCGCGGGGACGACCTTGAAGGAGAGCTCGGCGGAACTCGCCAGCTCGAAAATCCTCCGGTTGACCAGCGCGTAGGCCTCGTCCTCGTTGTTGAGGTCGACGTCGAGCTCGTTGACATACCGCACGGGGATCTGCACGAACGAATGCCCGATCGGGCGGCCGCCCGAATAGTAGACGTTGTTGCTCGCCATGACGATCTCGCTGACGCGGATGCCCAGCCGGTGCTGGGCGATCTCGGTGGGCGGGCCGTAGTTATAGGAGATCTTGATCTCGGTGATCTCCCGGCGCGCGCATTCGATGACCGGGTTCACGATCCGACTGGCGGGCGCGCCACGCCCGGGGTCGTAGGTGATGAAGGTCCCCTTGCCCTGCTGCTTCGCGATGAGGTGGTCCTCATTGAGGATGGTCAGCGCCTGCCGCAGCGTGTTGCGGCTGACCCCGTACTTTTCGGCGAGCACCGGCTCGCTCGGCAGCTGGGAGCCGTTTTTGTAGACGCCGTCGACGATGTCGGAGTAGATCTGGTTGTAGATCGAAACGTAGGAAGGGATTTTGTTGTCGTTGAGGCTTGTGATCTTCTTATTCATCGAGTCCCGTCCTTTCCACCGCCTCCAAAGTCGCCCAGCCCCCCACCGTCCGGAAGCCGAGACGGTCGAAGAGGTTCTCCTCCGGCCCGCGCCCGCAGAAGACGCAGGGCTTCTTTCCCTCGGCCAGCACGGCGCGGGAGAGCGCGGAGACGATCTCGGAGGCGTACCCGCGTCCGCGGAAGGCGGGCGCCGTGCCCACCCCGCCGAGCATGACCGTCCGCCCCGCGCCGGCGGTGCTGTTACCGTGCGAAACGATCTCCCCGTCCCGCTCGAGCATCAGGTGGATGCCGTCGTTATTGCGGATGCGGTCGGCGATCATCTCGCCCGACGCATAGAGGGAGGTGAACTCCGGCAGGCTCTGCAAAAACCGGTGAACGCGCCCCGCGTCGGCGGGTTCCGCCCTGCGCGCCCGGCCGGCGGCCGGCTGGAGCGCGTCCTCCCCCTCCAGCATGCAGAGCCGTTTGCACCGGAGGATATATCCATCGCCCGCGTCCCCGCTAAGCCGTTCGACGAGCTCTTGTTTTCCCATTATAACAGAAATTGGAAAGCGTTTCAAAAGGGACCGCACAAAGGCCCCGTCCACGGCCTCCCCATAGACCATCAGGTTCTGGTAGAACCGCATGTATACCGCCCGGCAGACGCCGTTTTCCACATCCGCCCAGGTGTCCTGGAAGGGGGCGCTGGCCCCATAGAGCCGCAGGTCGGCCAGCAGGAAGGTGTTAAAGACGTATTCTTGCTCGAGATAGCGTTCGAGCAGCCCGGCATGCGAATCCGCGCATGTGATAATCAACCGATCACCTCAATCGGAAGCGGGGGGGGCCCCCGGCCCCCCCCCCCCCCGGGCATTATTAAAACTGGGGTTGGTGCACTCGGGGCCCGGGGGGCTTGCCGGGGTGTCGCCCCACCGGTCCACGGTGTGGGTGGTATAA
>NZ_JAPJQF010000009.1:0-16386 GCF_030825285.1 Anaerotruncus massiliensis (ex Togo et al. 2026) | reverse complement strand
TTTTTTTTTGTTTTTTCTTGGTTTCGCCCGGGCGGTTTTGTTTTTCCGCTTTTTTTAAAACCCCGACTCCCCATATGGGGGGGGGGGGGGGCCCCCGCCCCCCCCCCGCGCCGCTTCATTATTTCCAGATGCTGATCGTCCAGTCGGGACCGTAGGAGATGCCGTAGGTCTCGCCCATGCTGACCTCGTTGAGGGAGAGGTCGAGGTTGTTGAGCTCGTTGTTGTAGATGATCGGCTCCCCCTTGGCGACGTAGCCGAAGGAGCGGTGGAAGAGCACCTTGCCCTCGAACTTGACCTCCTCGACGTGCTTGACCAGGGTGTTGACCATATCGCCGTGCCGGAAGCCCGCCGCGACGAACTGCTGGTAGTTGATGTTGGTGTCCACGCAGCCGAAGTTCGGGCAGATCATCGCGACATAACCGTCGGCACGGCCCTCGGTGATCTTCGCCTCGGGCAACGGATTGCAGATGATCTCGTCGACGCTGTAGGCCGGGCCGACCCCCTCGTAGTCGATGAGCCCCGCCGCGAGCTTGCCCGCGCAGTAGGCGAACAAGTCGCGGCCGTGGAAGATCGCCACGTCCTCGGTGCCCGCGCCAACCAGGCGGTTGCGGGTCTCGTCGATCTCACGGACCTCGTCGATGCCGAACTTCTCCTTTACCAGCGTCAGCGAGCCGTTGTCGGGAGTGACGACGTAGTAGCCGTTGCTCGTTTTGGCGACGCACGCCTTGCGGGGGGTGCCGACGCCCGGGTCGACGACCGATACGAAGATGGTGCCCTTGGGCCAGAAGGCCATCGACTGCCACAGGCGGTAGGACGCCGTCCAGGTGCAGAACTTGGTGACCTCATGGGTGAGGTTGAACATCTCGATCTCCGGGTCGATCGACTTGACGACGCCGTACATCGAGCAGACCGCTCCATCTTTGAGGCCGAAATCCGTACTGAACACAACATAGGGTTTTCTCATTTTGTTACCTCCATTTACTGATCCGGCTTTGTGGCAGCCGCGTGCCCTGCAATTTCGATGGCAGTTGCAAGCCTTTAAAACGGGTACCACATCGGCGGCTTGACGATGACGCCGTAGGCCATGTAAGCCGCCGTCAATGCGGCCAGCACGGCCGCCAGTACAAGACAGATCTTATCGAGCCTGCCGTAGGGCGTCTCGACATACCAGGTGCGCTTTTTGTTCTTCCCGAAGCCGCGCAGGTCGAGCGCGTCCGCGATGACCCCCACGTCGTCGAAGGAGGAGAGGATGAGCGGCACCGCGATCGACACGACCCCCTCGATCTTCGCCTTGAGGGTGGTCTTTTTGCGGCCCAGCTCGAGCCCGCGCGCCTGGATGGACGCGGAGATGTTCTTGTAGTCCTTGATGAGGTCGGGCAGGTAGCGCAGCGCGATGGAAAAGACCATCGACAGCTTGTAGGGCAGCCCGACCCGGTTGAAGCCGGCGGCCAGCTGGGTGGGGGTGACGACAAAGATGAGCCAGAGGGAAACGAGGAACATCGCCACCACCTTGAGGGTACGCACGGCAAAATACCAGAGCGTTTCGGCGGGCATGACGAGCCGTTCGGTGAACCGGAAAAGCTCGGTGCAGGTGCCGACGAACTCGCAGCCGATATGCGGGTTAAAAAGGTAGAAGAGGATGAGGTTCACCGTGTTGAGCCCCATCGCGACGAGCATGAGTGCCCAGATGATCTTCCAGTTCGGCTTCAGCGACGCGAGCGCCGCCGCCGCGACCGCCGTGACCGCCAGCAGGATGCGGCAGTCAAAGGTGGAGATCGTCAGGATGATGGTCACAATGAAGAGCAGCACCTTGACCTGTCCGCAGAGGGTGTGCAGCGGGGTGACGCCGGGGCTGAACCGGACGAGGTTATTGCTCGTCATGCCGCCTCACCATCCTTTCATATTCGATGAAGTGGCGCACAAACGCCTCCGGCTCGATCCCGAGGCGGCGCGCCAGCTTGCATAGCGACGTCTCCTTGAGGCTCGCGCGGCGCAGGATGTCCGGGTCGGAGAGCATCCGGAAGACGTCCCCGTCCCCGATCTTCTCCCCGTCCGCCATGACGACGGCGCGGTCGGTGTATTCGATCGCCAGGTGCATGTCGTGGGTGATAAAGAGGATCGTGAGCCCCATCTCCCGGTTGAGCCGGTCGAGGAAGTCCATGATCTCGCGGTAGTGGAAGTAGTCCTGCCCCGCGGTCGGCTCGTCGAAGATCATAATCTTCGGCTGCATGACGAGGATTGAGGCGATCGTCACCCGCTTGCGCTGCCCGTAGGAGAGGGCCGACACCGGCCAGCTGCGCATTTTGGAGAGCCCGCAGAGGCCGAGCACCAGCTCGAGCTTTTCATCGATCGTCTTCTGGTCCACCCGGCGGAGCTTGAGCGCGAGGGTGATCTCGTCGCGGATCATATCCTTGACGAGCATCTGGTTGGGGTTCTGCATGACGTAGCCGATCCGCTCGCCGATCTCCTTGATCGAGAGGACGCCGTAGTCCTCCCCCTCGATGAGCACGCGGCCCTCGTCGGGGCGGATGACCCCGATCAGCAGGTTGGCGAGGGTGGTCTTGCCCGCGCCGTTCTTGCCGACCAGCGCGATGCGTTCGCACGCGCTGACCGTCAGGTCCACATGGCTGAGAACCTTGTTATCGTCGTAGGAGAAGGACACGTCCTCCACCCGCACGAGCTCCCCGGGCGCGGGCTGCGCCCGGTGGGGGGTCTCGCTGGCGAACCAGCCGCGCAGCGCCTCCTCCCGCCCCTCAAGGCGGATCTCCTCCACCGATTCGGGGTGGTCCTCCTCGGCAATCTCACAGCCGGCGTATTTGAGCGCCGTCACGTAAAGCGGCTCCCGGATGCCGTGCTCCTGCAGGAGCGGGGAGCTCAAAATCTTGGCCGGGGTGGTGTCCGCGACGATCCGCCCCCCGTCGAGCAGGATGACCCGGTCGACCGGTCGGTGGAGCACGTCCTCCAGCCGGTGCTCGATGATAATGACCGTCTTCTGCTGCTCCCGGTGGATCCTGTCGATCAGCTCGATCGCCTGGAGCCCCGCCTGCGGGTCGAGGGCGGCGAGCGGCTCGTCGAAGAGCAGGATTCCCACGTCGTTGTGCATGACGCCGGCGAGCGAGACCTTCTGCTTCTGTCCGCCCGAGAGGGAGAAGGGGGTGTGGGCGGTAAACCGCTCCATCCCCACGATGCCCAGCGCCCGCCGCACCTTTTCGAGCATGACGGGGCGCGGGACACAGTCATTCTCCAGCGAGAAGGCGACGTCCTCCCCCACCGTGAGCCCCGCGAACTGGCAGTCGGAATCCTGCATGACGGTGCCGACGCGGTTGCTGAGCTTATGGATGTCGAGGCTGCGCGTCTCGTCGCCCATGACCTTGAGGCTGCCGGTGAACTCCGCCTTGACCGAGAAGGGCAGCAGCCCGTTCAGGCAGGAGCCCAGCGTGGATTTCCCGCTGCCGGACGGCCCGAGGATGAGCACCTTTTCCCCCTCGTAGATGGTCAGGTTGATGTCGTAAAGGGTGGGCTTCTGCTGTGACGCGTAGCGCATCCCGAAATCCCGGAATTCGATCACGGGCTTTTTCATGTCGGATTATTCCTCCGTGAGATTGGTTTTGAGCCGGTTCTTTTTGGCCATCATCTTGAGCAGCGGCACGCCGATGATCGCGGCCATGAGGCCGTCCTTGACGCCGGCGATGACGCCCTGCACCATGCCGATCTCCAGTTCGCCCTGGTACCACATCATCGTGAAGAGCGGGGTGATGCCGCAGAAGGCGATGAGCGGGGCGACAAAGGCGAGCACGGCGAAGGTGGCGGCCTGCTTGTTGGTGAAGACCCCCTCGCCGACCCTCGCGCCGTAGACGGGCAGCAGGCCGGTGATGAAGCCGCAGAAGAAATGCCCGATCGTCCAATCGAACCAGAAGCCCCAACCGCCGATCATGTCGGCCAAAAAGTTCCCGAAGCACGCGGCGATTGCCGCGGGCAGCGGCCCGAAGAGCGCGCCGACGATGACGATGACGACGGGCGCGAGGCTGAACTGCACCTGCGTAAAGATGGGGATCTGGATGTAGACCATCATGATCGCCATCAAAATTGCGCCGAGCGCGACGCCGACCACCGTTTTCGTGTTCCACTGACCTACCAGTTTTCTCCCGATTCCATTCATAACATACCCTCCTGCTTTTCCTCAGTTGTTCATATTGTTCAACTTGTTGAACAAGTTGCTTTCATTATAAAAAGCGCGCCCCCGCTTGTCAATGCGCAAAACCCGAAAACCGCAAATTTCAGCAGTTTCCACCATCCCGCCCCACGGATTCCGCCAGTTTGCACAAACCTGCTCCGCCGGAAAATATTTCTGCCTTTGGCCTTGCATTGCCACACTAGATATCGTATAATACTATTTGTAAAACACAATATCTAGTGAGGAAGGGTTCGCAATGATCAATACGATTCGGAAACGCAGCGGCGAGGTCGTCGCCTTTCAGCCGGAGAAAATCACCCGCGCCATCTATAAGGCGGCCGTCGCGGTGGGCGGCAGCGACTGGGGCCGCGCCGAGGAATTGACCGAACAGGTCGTCGTCCTTGCAAACGCGCAGTTCCCCGACGGCACCGCCGAAGTGGAAAAGGTGCAGGACCTCGTCGAGAAGGTGCTCATCGAGAACGGCCACGCCAAGACCTCCAAGGCATACATCCTCTACCGGGAGAAGCGCCGCAGCGCGCGCGAGGCGAACGCCCTGATCGGCGCGACGATCGACATGTTCTCCAAGTACATGGGGGACGGCGACTGGCGCGTCAAGGAAAACGCCAACGCCCAGAAATCGATCGCGGGCATGAACAACTACATCCGCGAAACGTTCACCAAGCAGTACTGGCTGCATGAGATCTACCCCGACAAGATTCGCGACGCCCACCTCTCGGGCGACCTGCACCTGCACGACCTCGGGTTCTTCGGCCCCTACTGCGCCGGCTGGGATCTCAAGCAGCTGCTGCTCGGCGGCTTCGGCGGCGTGCCCGGCAAGGTCGAATCGAGCCCCGCCAAGCACCTGCGCAGCTTTTTGGGCCAGATCGTCAACTCGACCTTCACCACCCAGGGCGAGACGGCGGGCGCGCAGGCGTGGTCCTCCTTCGACACCTACTGCGCCCCCTTCATCCGCTACGACCACCTCGATTTCGCGACGGTCAAGCAGGCGCTCCAGGAGTTCATCTTCAACCTCAACGTCCCCACCCGCGTGGGCTTCCAGTGTCCCTTCTCCAACCTCACCTTCGATATCAAGCCGCCCCGCACCCTGCGCGACCAGGCGGTCATCATCGGCGGCCAGCCGATGGACGCGACCTACGGCGAGTTCCAGGCGGAGATGGACATGCTCAACCTCGCCTTCTGCGAGGTCATGATGGAGGGCGACAAGAAGGGCCGCGTCTTCACCTTCCCCATCCCGACGATCAACGTCACCAAGGATTTCGAGTGGGACAGCCCGGTGGTCAACAAATTCATGGAGATCACCTGCAAATACGGCATCCCCTACTTCTCCAACTACATCAACTCCGACCTCTCCCCCGAGGACGCGCTCTCAATGTGCTGCCGCCTGCGGCTCAACACGGGCGAGCTCAGAAAGCGCGGCGGCGGTCTCTTCGGCTCCAACCCGCTCACCGGCTCGATCGGCGTCGTGACGGTCAACCTCCCGCGCATCGGCTATCTCTCCAGGACGGAGGAGGAGTTCAAATCCCGCCTGCTCGACCTGATGGAGATCGCCAAGGAGAGCCTCGAGATCAAGCGCAAGACGATCGAGGAGCAGACCCGCCGCGGCATGTACCCCTATTCGGCGCACTACCTCGAAAACGTGAAGGAGCGCACCGGCAGCTACTGGTTCAACCACTTCAACACGATCGGCCTCATCGGCATGAACGAGGCCTGCCTCAACTTCATGGGCAAGGACATCACCACCCCCGAGGGGCAGAAATTCTCCCTTGACATCCTCGACTTCATGCGCGACACGATCACCCGCTTCCAGGAGGAGACGGGCCACGTCTACAACCTCGAGGCGACTCCGGCGGAGGGCACCAGCTACAGCCTCGCCCAGCTCGACAGGAAAAAATATCCCGATATCATCACCGCCGGGCAGGACGCCCCCTACTACACCAACTCGACCCAGCTGCCGGTCGGCTTCACCGACGACATCTTTGAGACGCTCGACCTCCAGGACGAGCTGCAGTGCAAGTACACGGGCGGCACGGTGCTCCACCTCTATCTCGGCGAGCAGATCAGCGACGTCGAAGTCGCCAAATCGCTCATCCGCAAGGCGTTCACCAACTACCAGCTCCCTTACATCTCGCTGACGCCCACCTTCTCGGTCTGCCCCGAGCACGGCTACCTGAACGGCGAGGTCTATTCCTGCCCCGAATGCGGCCGCGACACCGAGGTGTGGAGCCGTGTGGTCGGTTACCTGCGCCCGGTCCAGAACTTCCACCGCGGCAAGCGCGAGGAGTATAAGGAGCGCAAGAAGTACCGCATCAAACCGGAGGAGCTGAGCGCATGATCTTCGGCGGGATGCAGCGCAGCAGCACGATCGACTTCCCCGGCGCGCTCGCCTGCGTGCTCTTCACGCGCGGCTGCGACCTCGACTGTTTCTACTGCCACAACCGCGAGCTGATCGCCGGGGACGGCGACCAGCTCGCCGAAGCCGCCGTCTTTTCCTTCCTCGAAAAGCGGCGGGGCCTGCTCGACGGGGTGGTCGTGAGCGGCGGGGAGCCGACCCTCCAGCCCGATCTCGAGGAATTCCTCCGCCGCGTCCGCCCGCTCGGCTACCGCGTCAAGCTCGACACCAACGGCCGGCGGCCCGCGCTCGTCGAACGTCTCTGGGGGGAGGGTCTGCTCGATTACGTCGCAGTCGACGTCAAGGCGCTCCCGGCGGACTGCCCCGCCGTCTGCGGCGCGGACTGCTTTTCCGACGTGCGCCTTACGATCGATACCCTCCGTTCTCTCGGCGCGGCGTTCGAGGCGCGCACCACCCTCTACCCCGGCCTGGACGCCGGGGCGCTCGGGGAACTGCTCGCCTCCTTCCCGCCCCTGCCCCGCTGGCGGCTCAACTACTTCCACATGCCCGGCGCCTTCCGGCCCGCGGACGAAACGCGCCTCCGGCTTCCCGCGCTCACCCCGCAGTCGGTCGGAGAGGCGCTGCCGAAGCTGCTCGCCGCGCAGCCCAACCTGCTTCACGGCGCCTGAACCCAAAACAGCGGCAGCCCCGGAACCAGATGGTTCCGGGGCTGCCTTTTCGCGCGGCCGTCAGAGGCCGCAGACCTTGTGCGGATTGAGGATGTTTTCGGGGTCGAAGGCGCGTTTGACGCCGCGCATGAGCTCGAGCACCTGCGGCTCGAGCGACTCGCGCAGGTAGGGGCGCTTGGCGTAGCCGATGCCGTGCTCGCCCGACACCTGCCCGCGAAGGACGTTCGCCTCGGCGTAGATCTTCTCCATCGCGAGGTGCAGGATGCGCTGCCATTCGTCCTCCTCCCTGCCGTCCCGTAGGATGTAGGCGTGGAGGTTGCCGTCCCCCGCGTGGCCGAAGCTCTTGATGCGCACGCCGAGCTCCGACTGGAGGGCGTGGATGTAGGCGACCATCCGGTTGATGCTGCCGCGCGGCACCACCACGTCGACCTCGTCCATCTCGTCGGTCGAGCCGCGGATCGCCTCGAGGAAGGCGCCGCGCGCCTTCCAGATCGACTCGTCCCGCTCCTCGGTGTCGGAGATGAGCACGTCGAGCGCGCCCTGCTCGAGGCAGAGTCTAGCGACCCCCTCGTAGTCCCGCTCGATCTGCTCGAGCGAGGGGCCGTCGAACTTGAGGATGAGGTAGGCGTCGGCCGAGTGGTCGGGGAATTTTTTGCCGAGGTACTGCTCGGCGTCGAGGATGACCTCCCGCTCCATGAATTCGACCGCGGTGGGCGCGGCCTTGGAACGGACGATGAGGGGCACTGTGTTGATCGCGTCCCGCAGGCTCGGGAAGGGCACGAGCAGGCTGACGGTGCGCTTCGGCAGCGGCAGCAGCTTGAGGATGATCTTGGTGACCACGCCGAGGGTCCCCTCCGAGCCGACGATCAGATCCTTCATCGAATAGCCCGAGCTGTTCTTGACGACCTTGCCGCCGAACGTGACGATTTCGCCGTTCGGCAGCACGACCTCCAGCCCGCGCACATAGTCGCGGGTGACGCCATACTTGACGGCGCGCATGCCGCCCGCGTTGGTGCTGACGTTGCCGCCGATCGTGGCGGATTTTTCGCCCGGGTCGGGCGGGTAGAAAAAGCCCTTCTCCTCGACATAGGCGTAGATCTCCATGAGCAGCACGCCCGGCTCTACGGTCAGGGTCAAATTGTCCTCGTCGAGCTCGAGGAAGCGGTTCATGAGGCTCATGTCGAGCAGGATGCCGCCCTCCGCGGCGACCGCCGCGCCGACGAGACCGGTGCCCGCGCCGCGCGGGGTGACGGGGATGCGCTCGCGGGAGGCGTAGCGCATGACGGCGGACACCTCCTCCGCCGAGAGCACCCGCAGCACGACATCGGGATAGTGGACGGTTCCGCTCAACTCGTCGTGGCTGTAGTCCTCGTGAATCTCCTCCCCCGCAAAGACGCGCTCGTCGTCCCCGATCAGCTCCCGCAGGGCGGCGATATCCGCCGCGGTCATCTGCTTATAGCTCATACCAGCACCCCCTTGGCGGCCTTGATCCGTTCGATGAGGCGGGGCACGATCTCATAGAGATCCCCCACCAATCCGTAGTGGGCGGTTTTGAAGATGGGCGCCTTCTCATCCTGATTGATCGCGACGATGAGGTCGGCGCCCTGCATCCCCGCGACAAACTGCACCGCTCCCGAGACGCCGCAGGTGATGATGAGCCGGGGGCGCACGGTGCGCCCGCTGAGCCCCACCTGGCGCTTGGCCTCCACCCAGCCGTTCTCGGCGAGCGGGCGGGTGCAGGCGAGCTGCCCGCCGAGCAGCTCCGCGAGCTCCTCGAGCAGCGCGAGGTCCTCTTCCTTTTTGACGCCGCGGCCCGCCGCGACGAGCACGTCGACCCCCTCGATGAACTGTTCCGGCTCCTTGGGGGTGACGCCGAGCACCGTCACGCCGCTTTCCAGCATGGCCGGCGTGACCGACCGCTCCGTGATTTCGCCCGACGGGGCCTCCGACCGCGTGGGCGCGTCCATCACCTTGTAGCGCACCGTCGCCATCTGCGGGCGGTGGTTGGGGGTGACGATCTGCGCCATGATGTTGCCGCCGAAGGCGGGGCGGATCTGGATGAGGTCGGTGTTTTCGAGCATATCCAGCACGGTGCAGTCGGCGGTGAGGCCGGTGTGCAGCCGCGCGGCGACGCGGGGGGCGAGCTGCCGCCCGACGGGGGTGGCCCCGACGAGGATGGCGGCGGGCCTCTCCGCCTTGACGAAGTCCTCAAAGACGTTGGCGTAGGGCTCGATACGGAAGCGCGCGAGCGCGGGGGCGTCGTAGACGAACACCCGGTCGACGCCGTAGTGGAGCAGCTCCCGCGCGGAACCGGCAACGTTTTCCCCGATGAAGAGGGCGTAGACCGGCTGGTCCGCCTTGGCGGCCAGCTCGCGGGCCTTGCCGATCAGCTCGAGCGTGACGGGATGAACCCGCCCGTCGACATGGTCGACGTAGACCGCCACCCCCTGCCACGCCGCTTTGTCGACGGCGGGGGCGGGCGCGTCCTCGAGGTATTCGACCGCGCCCGCGGGGCCCTTCTTGACGCAGATGCGGCACATCTTGCAGGCCGCGTTGACCGAAACGCGCCCCTCCCGCTCCTCGAGCGCGCCGAAGGGGCAGAGCGCCGCCAGCGCGCGGGGGTCGGGGATTTTCTCCTGATGAATCACCAGCCTCGGCATAACGGGGCCTCCTTACACAAACTTTTTGTCGCGCAGCAGCGCGTAGAGCCGGTCGGAGAGGGCCTCCCCCTCCTCCTTCCACAGCTCCCGGCTGTCGTTCACCGCGGGCGGGAAGATCCGCTGCACCTGGGTGGGCGAGCCGTTCAGGCCGTAGTGGGTTTCCTCGCGGTCCTCCATCTCGTCGAGCGTGAGAATCTCCACCGGCCGCCCGGCGCTCTCCGTCTTTTTGACGTAGGAGGGCAGGCGCGGCTGGAAGATGTCCTGGTCGACGGTGAGCAGGCAGGGAAACCGCACCCTCACCCGTTCGACGTCGTCGGGCATATCCATCTCCACCGAAACGCCGTCCTCCCCGATTTCGAGGATCTTCCGCACGTTGGAGACGCTCGGGATGCCGAGCCACTCGGCCAGCTCCGGCCCGACCTGGGCGGTGTCGCCGTCGGTCGTCTGCTTGCCGCAGAGGAGCAGGTCGAACTCGCCGAGCCTGCGCACCCCCTGCGAGAGGGCGTAGCTCGTGGCGAGCACGTCCGCGCCGCCGAACCGCCGGTCGGAGAGGAGCACCCCCTCGTCCGCGCCCATGGCGTAGGCCTCGCGGATGACCGTCTCGGCCTGCGGCGGCCCCATGCTGACGACCGACACCTTCCCGCCGCACCGCTCCCGCAGGCGCAGGGCGGTCTCGAGCGCGTAGAGGTCGTAGGGGTTCATCTTGGAATCCACCCCGCCCCGCTTGAGGGTGCCGGTCACCGGGTCGATGTCCACCTTGTTGGTCCCGGGGACCTGTTTGATGCACACGAAAATATTCATCTGCGCTATTTCCCCTTTATCCGATTTGAGTTTTCAAGCAAAAGAGGCCGTCGGGACTGCCGGCGGCCTCTGCGTTCCGTGTCTTACGGCGCGCTCACGACGCTGTCCAGCCTGCCGATCCCGCCGATCTCCACCGAGACCCGGTCCCCCGGCCGCATCGGCCCGATGCCGAGGGTGGTCCCCGTCAGGACGACGTCCCCCGGCTCGAGGGTCATGACCGCCGAGATGTAGCTGACGATCATGCGCGGCTTGAAGAGCAGGTGCTTCGTGTTGGAGTCCTGCACCACCCTGCCGTTGAGGATGGTGCGGATGGGCAGGTCCGCGGGGTCCGCGTCGGTGTCGACGCAGGGGCCGAGCGGCAGGAAGGTGTCGAACCCCTTCGCCACGGTCCACTGCCCGTCGGAGGGCTGGAGGTCGCGCGCGGTCACGTCGTTCGCGCAGGTGTAGCCGAGGATATACTCCCCCGCCGCGTCCTCCGGGACGTTTTTGGCGCGTTTCCCGATGACGATCGCGAGCTCCCCCTCGTAGTCGACCCGCCTGGACTGCGGCGGATAGACGATCGCCTCCCCCGGCCCGATGACCGCGGTGGCGGGCTTCATGAAGATGACCGGCGTCTCGGGCACCTTCTCATTCGATTCGATGATATGGTCCATATAGTTGAGTCCCACGCAGACCGCCTTGGTGGGTTCGACCGGCGCGAGCAGCTTCACCCCGGAGAGCGGCGCGCCGCCCTCCGCCGGGGTGAACCCCTCCGCGACCGAGCCGTCCAGCCATTCCACCCGTTCGCCGCAGAGCGTTCCGTAGCGCGCGCGGCCCTCGTGGAGCACCCTTACCAGTTTCATAGTCGCCCCGACTCCCTTCTTACTCATCAGATTGTCAGACATTAAAGCGGCCCAACCGGCGCAAAACCCGTTCCCGCGCCGGAAGCCCGGCGGGATGGAACGCATCCTCCGGACCATTCTAACATGCCGCGCGTCCCGCGCAAAGTGTGAAAATCCCGATTTGCAGCGGGAAAATCCCGCGGTTTCCCGCCGGCCGCCGGTGGGAAACGGCCCGGCGGCCGGCCCGCGCGCCCGCGCGGGCCCCGCCGCGGCCAGCTTCTCTCTTCCGTCAGCCGCCGAGGTATGCCTTTTTGATGTCGGGGCTGTTCAGCAGTTCCTGGCTCGGGCCGCTGCCCACGATGTGCCCGACCTCGAGCACGTAGGTGCGGTCGGAGATGGACATCGCCATGAACGCGTTCTGCTCGACGATGACCACCGGGGTCTTGCGGGTGCGGTTGATCTTGACGATCGCGTCGAACATCTCGTCGACGATGACGGGCGCGAGCCCGAGACTCGGCTCGTCGAACATGAGCAGCCTGGGGTCGCTCATCATGCCGCGGCCGATCGCGAGCATCTGCTGCTCGCCGCCCGAGAGGGTCCCCGCGAGCTGCCTGGCGCGCTCCTTGAGGCGCGGGAAGAGCTCGTAGACCTCCTCGACGTGGCGGTCGAGCTCGGCCTTGGAGTACTTCTTGCAGAAGGCGCCCATCTCGAGGTTTTCGAGCACGCTCATCTGCGGGAAGACCTCGCGGCCCTCGGGGATGTAGACGATGCCGCGCCCGACGACGAGGTGCGCCTTGAGGTTGCTGATGATTTCGCCGTTATAGGTGATGTCCCCCTTAGCGGGGCGGTTGATGCCCATGATCGTCTTCATCAGGGTGGTCTTGCCGGCGCCGTTGGCGCCGATGATCGAGACAATCTCGTTGTCCCCCACCTCGATGGACACGTCGAAGAGGGCCTGCACGTTGCCGTAGAAGACGTTGATCCCGTTTACCTTCAGCATAGCCATAAGCCTAACCCTCCACCGCCGGCGGGAGGTCCACCGGCTTATACTTGTCGCCGAGATAAGCGCGGATCACCTCGTCGTTGTTCTGGATCTCATAGGGGTTGCCCTCGGCGATCTTCGCGCCGAAGTTGAGCACGGTGATCTTGGTGCTGATGTTCATGACGACGTCCATGTTGTGCTCGATGAGGAAGAGGTCGATCCCCTTCTCGTGGGTCTTGAGCAGGATATCGACGAACTCGCGGCGTTCGGAGGGGTTGAGCCCCGCGGCCGGCTCGTCGAGGATGAGCAGGTCGGGCTTCATCATGAGCGCGCGCCCGAGCTCGGTCATTTTCTGCTTGCCGTAGGCGAGGTTCTTGACCTTTTCATGCCGCAGGTCGGCCATGCCGATCTCCTCCAGGACCTCCTCGGCGCGTTCGATGAGCAGCTTCTCCTCCCGTTTTTCGCCGCGCAGGTCGACCAGAAACTGGATGAGCCCGATCCTGGTCATCTGGTGCGCGCCGATCATGAGGTTTTCGAGCACGCTCATCGAGCTGAAGAGCTTGAGGTTCTGGAAGGTGCGCCCGATGCCGAGCCGGGCGATCTGGAAGACCGGCTTGCCGCTGATCTGGGTATCGCCGTAGAAGATCGTCCCGTCGCTCACCGGCAGCACGCCGGTGATCATGTTGACGGTGGTGGTCTTTCCGGAGCCGTTGGGGCCGATCAGGGAATGGATGCAGTTTTTGGGCATTTCCAGCGACAGGTCGTTGACGGCGACCAGCCCGGAAAACCGTTTGGTGACATGTTCCAGCTTCAAGACAGGTTCCATCATCTGCGCCCTCCGGTCTTTTCTTTTTTGGCCATCCAGAACATCCCCAGCCGGTTCTCCTTCGTGAAGAGGGAGACGAGCCCGTTGGGCAGGAAGATCGCGAAGAGCAGGGCGATGATACTGAAATAGAGCCAGTAGTTGGTTCCCAAAAAGCGCAGCATCTCGGGCAGCAGGGTGATCATCGTGGCGCCCAGGATGTTGCCGACGACCGAACCGATGCCGCCGAGCATCATCATGATGAGATAGTTGGCGGACAGGTCGGTGGTGAAGGTGGTGGGGTTGATGTACCCCATCAGATAGGCGTACATCGCGCCGCCGAGGCAGCCGAAGACGGTCGCGAGGGTGAACGCCTGAATTTTGAGCTTGGCGATGTCGATGCCGCACGCCTCGACCGCCTCAACGTTGTCGCGGATCGCCTTGAACACGCGGCCCCACTTGGAATGGACGATGCGCCACGCGGTGAAGGCGAGCAGAATGACGACGACGAGATAGAGGTAGTAGACCTTGCGGGAGGTGTCGAGCACATAGCCGAAGAGGTTGATGTGCGGGACGCCCTGCACGCCCATCGTGCCGCCGGTGAGCTCGACCCAGTTGGTGAGCACGAGGCGGACGATCTCGCTGAAGCCGATGGTGGTCAGCGAGAGGTAGACCCCCTTGAGGCGCAGGCTCGGATAGCCGAGCACCCAGCCGATTGCGACGCCCATGACGATCGCGAGGAGAAAGCCGATCCAGGGCGAGGTGCCCAGGCGGGTGCTGGTCAGCGCGGCGATGTAGGCGCCCAGCGCCATGATGCCGGCGGTGCCGAGGTTCATCTGCCCGGTGAGGCCGGTGATGAAGTTGAGGCCCATGACGATGACGATGTTGACAAGCGTCTGGCTGAGCAGGATATGTACATAGGCGTTGTCGTAGCTCATCGGGAAGACGATGAGCACCGCCAGGAGCACGGCCAATAAAACACGTTTTACGATTTTCATATCCGGCCCCTCCTAGCGTCTGTGTCCGAGCAGGCCGGACGGTTTCACGAGCAGGAAGACGATCAGCAGCACGAAGGCCACGCAGTCCTTATAGAGCGTCGGGATGATCAGCGTGCTGAGGTTCTCGAGGATGCCGATGAAGATGCCGCCGGCGATCGCGCCGGGCAGGTATCCGAAGCCGCCGATGACGCCGGCCGCGAAGCCCTTGAGGCCGATCATGTTGGCGATCGTGAGGTCTATGGTGAAGAGCGGGATGACCATGATGCCGATGGCGGAGCAGATCACCGCGCTGAGCGCAATTGTCAGGTTGATGTTGGCGGTCACGTTGATGCCCATGAGGGTCGCGGCCGTCTTGTTCTGCTGGACGCAGCGCATCGCCTTGCCCATCTTGGTGGTCTTGAAGAAGACCTGCAGGGCGGTGACGATGATCGCGGAGACGAGGATGATGGCGATGTTCGCCTTGGGGATGACGATGTTCCCGACCTTGACGATCCCCTTGAGGAAGCCGGGGACGGTGAAGGGGGTGGCGCCCCAGATCACGCGGGCGGACTCGGTGAGGATACGCCCGAGGATGACGGTGCCGATGACGGCGAAGACGGGGGACGCCATGTTGCGCAAGGGATTGAAGATGCCGGTTGCCACGAGCACGCCGAAGAGGAACATGGTGGCGACGGTGGCGATGACGGCGACCGCGGGCGCGGCGCCCATGCGGACGACGAACTGCCCGGCAAAGACGTAGGCGCCGAGCATGATGAGCTTGTCGTGGCTGAAGTTGAGCAGGCCGGTCGCGTTGAAGATGATGGTGTACTCGATTGAGACGAGCGCGTAGATAAATCCGAGGGCCAACCCGCTGACGATCAATTGGACGATGATTTCGGCTGTCATTCTTTCACCCCTGTATTCGTTGCTGTTTTGTCAGCGGCGCGCGCAAAACAGCCGTATTCTGCATGGAGAAGGGGGCCGCGGGGCCGCCGCCTGGCGGCCCCGCGCAGCGCCCCCGGCGCGTGGGAGAGGTTCACATGGTCCGATCAGCTGTTGAGGTCGACGTACTCGACCATCGTGGGCACCTTGTCGAGGATCTGCGCGATGACGCAGCCGTGGAGCAGGTTGCCCTTGTCGTCGCACTTGTAGCTGCCCTCGGGGAGGGTGAGGCCTTCGGTGGCCGCGAGCGCGTCGCGGACCGCCTGCGGGTCGTCGGAACCGGCGCGCTCGATCGCGTCGGCGAGCACGTAGGTCGCGCTGTAGTAGGTCGCGGCATAGAGCTCGGGGGCGTAGCCGTACTTATCGGTGAACTTCTTGGTGAAGTCCGCGGTGATCTGGTCGTTGCTCGTGGAGACGAAGTCGGTGACCGAGTACCAGCCCTCGACATATTCGGGTTCGAGCAGGTTGAGCACCTGGTCCATAACGACGCCGGCGGAGGCGATGACCGGGACTTCGACGCCCAGCTCATAGAGCTGGCGGGCGGTCAGGGCGACCTCCGCGTCGTCGGTCCAGGAGATGATGCAGTCGACGTTCTCGCTCTTGAGCTGCATGATCTGGCCGGTGAGGTCCTTGTCGCCCGCGTTGTGGCCGACGGCGACGTAGGGCACGCCCGCCTCTTCCAGGTAGGCGATGATGACGTCGCGGCCGCCGGTGCCGAAGTCGTTGTTGTTGAAAGAGATGCCGATCTTGGTGGCGCCGAGCTTCTCGATCGCGAACTTGGCGGCAACCTGTCCGTTGATCGTGTCAGCGGGACGGCAGCGGAACATGTACGGGTTGCCGGCCTCCTCGAGCTTGGGGCTCGTGCCGCCGGTCAGGAAGGCCACCTGCGCGTTCTTATAGAGCTCGTTGGTCGCCATGGCGTTGCCGCTCGTGTGCGGGCCGATGACCGCCGCGACGTCCTGGGTGAGGATCTTGGTGACGACGTTGACCGCGGTGGTCTGGGTGTTCTGGTCGTCCTCGATCGTATAGACGAGCTTCTTGCCCAGCACGCCGCCGCCCGCGTTGATCTCCTCGAGCGCCAGGTCGACGCCCTCGCGGGTGCGCTGGCCTGCCAGCGGGAAGTTTCCGGTGAGCGCGCAGCTCAGGCCGATGAGGATTTCGCCGTCGGTGGCGGGAGCGGCGTCGCCC
>NZ_JAPJQF010000068.1:0-11678 GCF_030825285.1 Anaerotruncus massiliensis (ex Togo et al. 2026) | reverse complement strand
TGCGCGCCCAAGAAGTCGGCGGAAGAAGGGCGCTCAAGGGGACTTCCGCCTTGGGTGGCCTGCCCGGGCTGCGCCCGGAGCGCGCTACGCGCGACGGCCGATCTCCGGCCTAAGAGCCGCCTTCGGCGGTTGGCCTCCGAAACGCGGTCTGCGGACCGCAGTCGCGGGCGCTCCGCCCCGCGACCCCGGCTTGAGTCCGCTACGCGGACCCGGCCCTGCGGGCCGGAACTTTAAGCGGTATCCCCCGGGAGTACCTTGCCAGTACCCGCAGGTTACCGCCGCTCCCCACGGGTACACCAGCTGAAGGCTCAATTCAGGTTGCGGGTGCGCCCAACGACCGAAGCCGGATGGCTCGCATAACCCACGGCGGAAAACAACGCCCGTTCCGGGCGTTCGCGCGCTCTGCGCGCGTGCGCGGCGAAGCCGCGCAGTTTTCCGCCTTCCCGTGGGACATGCGAGCGAAATAAAAGCGGCCGCGTCTCCCCTATGGGAACTCCCGGTACGGTTCCGGAGACTCACCGGCAGAGGCATTGCGCCCGCGGCGCGGCGGCTGGCGGGATGCTGTACACCCGTCCGCTCATCCGTGGCAGGGCGCCGCCGACTTTGGCCGCAGGCCAACCGGAGGCGGCGCGGGGGTCGCAGGGGCGAAGCCCCTCGTGCCTTTCTTTGGTTCCTTTCTTGGGCAAGCAAGAAAGGAACTCGCCGCCGGTCGACTACCGGCAAACTACACCGCTCGCTGAGCGGTATGCCTAAGGACCGCCGTCGGTCGGCTACCGACAAACTACACCGCTCGCTGAGCGGCAAATCTAAGCCCGCCGTCGGCCGGCCACCGACAACCTCCGCCGCTCGTTGAGCGGCAAACCCAGCCGTTCCCGCGCGGCAAAAAAGCGGCCGCCCTTTCGGGCGGCCGCTTACCTATAAATCCAATTTAAATCTCCTCCACCGTGACGACCACGGCGTCGCCCGGCTGTTTGCCGATTTTCGCGCGGATGTCCTTACGCAGGCCAAGGATATGGCAGGGTGTCCCCATGCGCACGAGGCTTCCCTCGTACGGCTCGCCGTCGAAGGCGGCCCGCACCCTGACGCGCCCCTTTCCATATACGGCGCGCACGTCGAAGGGGATTTCGACATACGCGCCGTCGATGTCCGGGACTTTTTTGATGATCGCCGTAAAGGTCCGTTTCATCCAACCGCCTCCACGGATAAGATACCCGGCGGGACGCGGGGCTATTCGCTGTAGAGAGCGAGGACCTCCCGCGCGGCGGCACAGAGCCCCTGCGCCACATGGCCGGGGGAAAGGATTTTGACCTCCCCTCCGAACCCAAAGACCCACGAATAAAACTGGGGGCTCACCTGCACCTTGACAGTGGCGTTGAAGTGCGCGTCGTCCGCCCGTGAGAGGAAGGCGTCCTTGCCGAAGCGGTCGAGCACCACGCCGGCCAGATGATTGACGAACCGCAGCCGGACGGTTTCCTCCTCGCCGCCGAACATCCCGAACACCCGCTTGGAATAGAGCGCCATGTCGAACCGGTCGAAATGCTCCTGCCCGTCCCGCCGTTCTGCGGTGAGCTGGATTTCAGCCATTTTGTCGACACGGTAGTGCTTGATGATGTCCGCCTCGCTGTCGAACCCGATCATATAATAGTTTTCGTCGTCCCAGGTCAGCGCCCACGGGCTGATGCGGTAGCGTTTTCCATTGCGGCGGAACTGCTTTTTGAGCGGCCCGCTCTCCTCCGAAAAGTCGACCGCCCACTCGAAGTAGCGGAAGCTGATTTTTACGCCAGCCGTGATTGCCGCATGGATCTTGTCGACGTTGTAGTAGATGCTTTCGTTCATCGTCTTGATACGGTTGGTGACAAACACCTGCCGCTGGAGCAGCCGCGCCTCGTGCACGCTCGCGAGGCTTTCCACCTTTTTGATCAGCTCGGTGGATTTTTTGTGGGTGATGAATTTGGAGGACTGCACCGCGTCGACCAGCAGCTTGAGCTCGGGCAGCTGGAAGGTCCGGTTCGCGATGAAGTATTTGTGCCCCGTGCGCTCGACGTCCAGCCCGTAAACGCGCAGCATTTCGAGGTCGTCGTAGATGCTCTTGCGCTCCGCCGTGACGCCGTAACCGCCGAGCGCGTCGAGGATCTCCGGCAGCGTGAGCCCGTGCTCGTCGTCGGTGCGTTCGAGCAGGATCTTCATGAGATAGAGCAGCTTCAGCTTCTGATTCGGATTTTTCGGCATTTTCCCGCCCCCTTTACAGTCCCATTGTAACAAATTTCCTGTCCAATAAACAGCCCTCTTTTTACCCTTGCCGGGGCGGGTCCCGCGTGGTATCATAGTAACAGCGCGAACCGGGGGGAGGCTTTCGGGATGGAAAACGGGACATGCTATGCATATCTGCTGCGCTGTGCCGACGGCACCCTTTACGCGGGCTGGACGAACGATCCCGCCGCCCGGCTCGCCGCCCACAACGACGGCCGCGGCGCGAAATACACCCGCGGGCGGCTTCCGGTGGAGATGGTCTACCGCGAGGCGTTCGAGACCAAAGCCGAAGCCATGCGCCGCGAGTGGGAACTCAAACAGATGACGCGGGCCCAAAAGCTCGCGCTGATCGCACACGGGGCCGGGCGCCCGCCGTCGTCTCAAAAAGGGGCTTTTTGAGACGACGCCCGCGCAAAGCGCGGGCCATGCGTCCCTTCGGGACGCATGGGCGGGCGCCCCGCACCCCTGTGCCGTGGGAGGAACACGAATGACGGCAAGCATTCCCGACACCGCCCTGACGCACGGCGGAAGATTCCATGCGGACGACGTTTTTTCGGCCGCGCTTTTAAAGCTCCTCAACCCATCCGTCCAAATCACCCGGGTGTTCGACGTACCCGAAAACTTCGACGGGCTCGTCTTCGACATCGGATGGGGAAGATTCGACCACCACCAGAAAAACGCGCCCGTGCGGCCCAACGGCGTGCCCTACGCGGCGTTCGGCCTGCTGTGGAAGGAATTCGGCGCGGGGCTGGTCGGCCCCGAGGAGGCCGAACGGTTCGATTTCCATTTCATCCAGCCGCTCGACCTCGACGACAACACCGGCTGCGGCAGCGAGATCGCCGGGCTGATCGGCGCGTTCAACCCGAGCTGGGATTCGGACAGGTCGCCCGACGACTGCTTCGCGGAGGCGGTCGCCTTTGCAGAGGTGATTCTGGAGAAGCGGTTCGAGGGCATCTGGAGCATCCAGCGCGCCCGCGCGCTCGTGGAACGCGCGCTCGGCGAAATGAGGGACGGGATCGTGATCCTGTCCACCTTCGCCCCCTGGAAGATGGCGCTCGTGCCCTCCCCGGCGGAGTTCGTGGTCTATCCCTCCCAGCGGGGCGGCTACAGCGCGCAGGCGGTGCCGAACGACGACGAGACGCACAGCCTCAAGCACCCCTTTCCCGCCGGGTGGGCGGGCCGCTCCGAGGAGGAGCTTCCCCGGATTTCCGGAATCGAAACGCTGCGCTTCTGCCACAACAACCGGTTTCTGATCGCGGCGGGAACGCTGGAGGACGCCGTCCGCGCGTGCGAAGCCGCGCGGCGGGAAAAATAGAGACGGAGGAAACGATGATGACGGAATACGAATCCATTCAGGAGCTGCCGCGGGAAAAGCTGCTCGAGCTTTGCGAAATGTTTTCCAAGAACTGGCTTGCGCTCGACGGGCTGTGGTTCCAGTCGATCGAACACAAACGCGGCATGGACGAGGCGGTCGAGCACGACGTGAACGCGTGGGCGCGCTTCACCGAAACCGAGGCGCGGCGGATCAAGGAATTCCTCGGCCTGCCCGAGCTGGCGGGGCTCGAGGGCCTGCGGCGCGCGCTGGCCTTCCGGCTCTACGCGCCACTCAACCGCCACGAGACGGTGCTCGAGGGCAACACCCTCACCTTCTATGTGCGGTCCTGCCGCGTGCAGGACGCGCGCGCCCGCAAGGGGATGCCCTTCCACCCCTGCAAGCCGGTGGGGCTCGTCGAGTACACGAATTTCGCCCGGGTCATCGACCCGCGCATCACCACCGAGGCGGTCAGCTGCTACCCCGACATGACCGACGAATCGAGCCGCTGCGTGTGGCGCTTCACCCTGGACCCCCAAAACGCCTGAGGCGGGCCGCTTAATGTCCGGATAACATGCAAAAAACGGGAGGCCGCTTTGCGGCCTCCCGTTTTAATCTCCCGGGTTCCGTTTGGCGCTCGCCGTGCGCACGGCGAGCTTACAGATGCAGACGGCGGGCAGATATTTTTCGACGACCTCTTCCCTGCGCGGGTCGTCCGGGGAAAACCGCCGTGCCAGCAGGTCGAGCTTCTCCCGCTTTTCTGCGGGGTCGGTGACGATCGAGGCGGTCCCGGTAAAGACCGCGCTCTCATAGCGGGTGTTGTACCGCTCGGGAATCACCCTCGCCGGCCCCACCACCGTAAAGCAGACCTCCGGGCGCGCCCTGATGCAGTCGAGCTTCCGCCCGCTTTTCGCGCAGTGGAAAAAGACGCACCGCTCCTCCGGAAGCCAGACATAGTTGAGCGGGATTCCGTAGGGCCCGCCCTCCGGCGTCACGAGGGAGAGGAAGCCGTACTCCCCCTCCGCGAGGATGCGGTAGGCCTCCCGCTCGTCCAAAAACCGATTCCCAGCCATGGCGTCCGCTCCTTTCACCCTTCAGGGCTTCCAAAAATCATTTCCTCCACGAACCGCTCCCTGAAAACCGGGCTCTCGGTGAGGTCGAGCACCCGCGCGTCCCGCGCGAGCGCCTCCGCGTCGTCGAGCGCCCGCTGGGAGGCGGCGATCATGCAGGCGCCCATCCCGGCGGCGTTGCCCGCCGCGGACACCCGGCCCGCGAGCGCGGCGGGGATGAGGCCGACGCGCGCGGCGGCCTGCGGGTCGATCGCGCTGCCGAAGCCCCCCGCGATGTAGAGGGTCTTGACGTCCGACGGCGAGAGGCCCGCCGTGTCGAAGAGGGCGTCCATCGCCGCCGCGATCGCGGCCTTGGCGAGCTGGAGCTGCCGGATGTCCCGCTGGGTGAAAACCACCCCGCCGCCGAGCGGGAAGCCCTCCTCCCAGCGCTCGTCGAGCAGGCCGGTCTCGTCGACGGCGCCCAGCTCGAGCAGCGCGGCGAGCAGGCTGACCGCGCCGGTCCCGCAGACGCCGCGCGGCGGCCCGCCGCCGATCGTCCTGCAGACGATTCCGCCGTCCCTGACGGCGGCGGCGCAGATTGCGCCGTCGGCGGCGACCATCCCGCACCGGAGCCCCGCTCCCTCGAAGGCCGGACCCGCGGCCGCGGAACAGCAGAGCGCGCCCTCTTCGGTCATGAGGGCGAGTTCGCCGTTGGTGCCCACGTCGAGGAGCAGCTCACGGGGCTCAAGGCGGCAGGCGAGCAGGGCGCAGACGGTGTCCGCGCCGACGAACGCGCCCACGCAGGGCGCGAGATAGACGGGCGCGGCGGGCGGCAGCGTGGGGAAATATCCCCGCGCGTTATAGAGCACCCCAAAGAGGCTCTGCGGGGTGTAGGGCGCCGCGGCGAGCCCGGCGGGGTCGAGCCCGGCAAAGAGGTGGAGCATCGCCGTGTTGCCGGTGAGCACCACGCCGCGCACCCTGTCCGGCCGCACGCCGCGCCCGCGCAGCAGCCCGGCGAAGAGCCGGTCGAGCTGGCCGGCCAGCGCCTCCCGCAGGGGGCGGACGCCGATTTCGGCGCATTTCCCGATGCGGGTGATCACGTCGGCGCCGAAGGGGGCCTGCGCGTTCAGCTCCCCCGCTGCGGCGGGCCTGTCCGGACGCAGCGGGTCGCAGAGATACGCGGCGACCGTCGTCGTGCCGATGTCGGCGGCGAGGACATGCCCCCGCCCGAAGGGGGACTCCCCCGCCGCGGCGGGGAGCGTCCCGCCCTTCCGCACCCGCGGGCGCGGGGGGGAAAGCGCGTGGACGGTGCAGCTCCCGAGCGCCCGCGCGCAGCAGGCGAGCCGCACGTTGGAGAGCTGTTCCTCGGTCGTGAGCAGCCGCTTTTCCTCCGCGGAGAGGGGGGAGAGCTCGCCGTAGGCGGTCACCCTGCACGCCCCGCAGGTATGCGCGCCGCCGCAGGGCAGCGAAAACCCGTGGGGCGTGAGCAAATCGGAGAGGAGCGCCGGGCCCTCCCAGGGGATCTCATACCGCTGGCCGCCGAGGGTGGCGCAAATCCGTTTCACCGGCTCATCCCTCCCCGGGCGTCCGCGGCAGCAGCCTGCGGCAGAGCCAGCGCGCGAGCAGCGCGCTTCCCACCCCGAGCAGCGCGCCCGCGAGCAGGTCGGTCGGATAGTGGACCGACAGGTAGAGCCGGGAAAAGGCGATCAGAGCGGCCAGCGCCAGCGCGGGCACGCCCCACTTTTTGTTGAGCAGGAAAATCGCGGCCGCGCACGCGAAGGAGGACCCCGTATGCCCCGATGGGAAGGAGGAGGAGCCGGGCGGGGGGATGAGCAGCGAAACGCCGGGCAGCAGCGTGAAGGGACGCGGCCGCTGGATCAGGTTTTTGAGCACGACTTCGCCCGAGACATAGGCGATCAGCAGCGACAGCCCGCAGAAGATGCCCGCGCGGCGGGTCTTTTTGCGGGCGAGCAGCACAAAGCAGATCACCACCCAGATGAATCCGCTGTCCCCGAGCGCGGTGATATAGGGCATCACCGTGTCGAGGAAGGGGCCGTGCAGATGTTCCGCGGCCCACCGGACGATGGTAAGGTCCATGTTCGCACCTCCTAGCAGTCCCTCTATTTTATCATGGGAACGGTAAAACAATCAATGACAAACGGGAGATTTGTTGGTATAATAAACAGGTATTCACCCGGGCGGCGCCTGTGAACCGGACGGCGGCGCGCGCCGCGCGTCCAAAGCCCGCCGCCCGCTGAAAAGAATTTATCGTGTCTGGAGGAACAGCCATGTCCATCGCCAAGGAAGCCATGCTCAAGCTGCAAAACGGCAGCGACGTGCGCGGAATCGCCACCGAAGGGGTCGAGGGTCAGCACGTCAACCTGACGGGCGAGGCCGTCAACCTGATCGCGCAGGCGTTCGCCCTGTGGCTCGCGCAGAAGAAAAACGCCGCGCCCTCCGCCCTCAAGATCGGCGTGGGGCACGACTCGCGCGTCTCCGCGCCCGCGCTGAAGGCGCAGGCGCTCGAGGGACTCGCCGCGCAGGGCGCCGCCGCCTACGACTGCGGGCTCGCGTCCACCCCGTCGATGTTCATGTCGATCGTCTTCCCCGAGACGCAGTACGACGGCGCCGTCATGATCACCGCGAGCCACCTGCCCTACAACCGCAACGGGCTCAAGTTTTTCGACGCGGACGGCGGCCTGGAGAGCCGCGACATCACCGATCTGCTGCTCACCGCCGCCTCCCTCACGCCCGCCCGGGCGGACCTCTCCAAGGTGCAGCGGACCCCGCTGCTCTCCCTCTACGCGAACAGCCTGCGGGAAAAAATCCGCCTGGGCGTCGGCGCGGAGGACTATGAGAATCCGCTCGCGGGCCTGCATGTGGTGGTCGACGCGGGCAACGGCGCGGGCGGCTTCTTCGCCGAGCAGGTGCTCGCCCCGCTGGGCGCGGATACCGCGGGCAGCCAGTTTCTCGAGCCGGACGGCACCTTCCCCAACCACATCCCCAACCCGGAAAACGCCGCGGCGATGGACGCCGTGCGCGCCGCGACGGTCGAAAACCACGCCGACCTCGGCATCATCTTCGACACCGACGTCGACCGGATGTCGGCGGTGCTGTCGGACGGCTCGGAGGTCAACCGCGACGCGATCATCGCGATGATGGCGGCCATCCTCGCGCCCGACTATCCGGGCGGGACGATCGTCACCGACTCGGTCACCTCCGACCGGCTGACCGGCTTTCTGGAAAACACGCTGCACCTCAGGCACCACCGCTTCAAACGCGGCTACAAGAACGTCATCAACGAGCAGAAGCGCCTCAACGCCGAGGGGGTCTCCTGCCCGCTGGCAATCGAGACCTCCGGCCACGGCGCGCTCAGCGAGAACTACTACCTAGACGACGGCGCGTACATGGCGGTCAAGCTGCTGATCGCGGCGGCGCGCGCCAGGCGGGAGGGCAAAAGGATCGACGCGCTGATCGAAAAGCTGCCCCCCGCGTACGAGACGCGGGAATACCGCATGAACCTGCTCGGCGACGACTTCAAGGCCTACGGGCTCGACGTGCTCGCCCAGTTCGAGGCGCGCGCCAGGGCGGCCGGCTACGCGGTCGCGCCCAACTCCTACGAGGGGGTGCGCCTCTCCTTCTCCGGCCCGGAGGTGAAGGGCTGGCTGCTGCTCAGGCTGTCGCTGCACGACCCGCTCATGCCGCTCAACCTCGAGGGGGAGCGCCCCGGCGACTGCGACCGGCTCGTCGCGGTCGTGAAGGAGCTGCTCGCGGGCTACGACCGGCTCGACCTGTCCCCGCTCGATCAATAGGGCCCGGACGCGTCCCGGCGGGCAATTTCGCCGCCGTTTCCCGCGGCGCGGCCCTTGATTTTGGGCGCGGATCCCGATATAATAGGGCTTTAGGGACCCATATGAGTACGAGAGGATGTCGTCACGTTGAATCACAGTGAAAAAACGATGGAGAAAATCGTCAACCTCTGCAAAAGCAGGGGCTTTGTCTATCCGGGTTCGGAGATCTACGGAGGGCTTTCCAACAGCTGGGACTACGGCCCGCTCGGCGTGGAATTCAAAAACAACGTCAAGCGCGCCTGGTGGAAAAAATTCGTCCAGGAGAGCCCCTATAACGTCGGGCTCGATTCCGCCATCCTGATGAACCCGCAGGTGTGGGTCGCGTCGGGGCATGTGGGCGGCTTTTCCGACCCGCTGATGGACTGCAAGGACTGCAAGACCCGCCACCGCGCCGACAAGCTCATCGAGGACGCCACCGGCGAGATCGCCGACGGCTGGTCCAACGAGCAGATGTACGACTACATCAAGGAGCACGGCATCACCTGCCCCGAATGCGGCAGCGCGAATTTTACCGAAATCCGCAAGTTCAACCTGATGTTTAAGACTTTCCAGGGAGTCACCGAGGACGCCAAGAGCGAAATCTACCTGCGCCCCGAGACGGCGCAGGGCATCTTCGTGAACTTCATGAATATCCAGCGCACCACCCGCAAAAAGGTGCCCTTCGGCGTCGCGCAGGTGGGCAAGAGCTTCCGCAACGAGATCACCCCCGGCAACTTCATCTTCCGCATCCGCGAGTTCGAGCAGATGGAACTGGAGTTCTTCTGCAAGCCGGACACCGACCTCGAATGGTTCCAGTACTGGCGCAGCTTCTGCGAAAACTGGCTCCTGGCCCTCGGCATGGCCAAGGAAAACATGCGCCTGCGCGACCACGCGAAGGAGGAGCTCTCCTTCTACTCCAAGGCGACCACCGACATCGAGTACCTCTTCCCGTTCGGATGGGGCGAACTGTGGGGGATCGCCGACCGCACCAATTACGACCTCTCCCGCCACGCGGAGTGCTCGGGCAAGGCGCTCGACTATTTCGACCCCGAGACGAACGAGCGGTACGTCCCCTATGTGGTCGAGCCGTCGCTCGGCGCGGACCGCGTCGCGCTCGCCTTCCTCTGCGACGCCTACGACGAGGAGGTCGTCGGCACCGACGCGAAGGGCAAGGAGGACGTGCGTGTCGTCATGCGCCTGCACCCGGCGCTCGCCCCCTTCAAGGCGTGCGTGCTGCCCCTCTCCAAAAAGCTCGCCGAGGGCGCCGGAAAGATCTACGAGTCGCTCTCGAAGGAATTCATGGTCGACTACGACGACGCGGGTTCGATCGGCAAGCGGTACCGCCGCCAGGACGAGATCGGCACGCCCGTCTGCATCACCTACGATTTCGACAGCGAGACGGACGGCTGCGTGACCGTCCGCGACCGCGACACGATGGAGCAGGAGCGCATCCCCGTCTCCTCCCTCGGCGATTACCTCAAGGCGAAACTTGCGTTCTGATCCCCGCCGCCGGGCCGGCCCCAATCCGCCCGGCGCGCCGCCTTGACACCCGCCGCGCGGTATGCTATGATGACATTTGCGGCACGCGACTTTGTCGCGTGCCGCAAGCATTTTTCGGGGTGTAGCGCAGTTGGTAGCGCGCCTGCTTTGGGAGCAGGATGCCGCAGGTTCGAATCCTGTCACTCCGACCAAACCAATAGGGTAAAATAGATATTGGGGGTAAAAACCCAGTGTTTATGCGCCCTGAGAGGCTCTTAAGTAGCAATACTTGAGAGCCTCTTTTCTTTGCCATTTGTCCAAGGAATTCACATTCTGCCGGGAGTTGAACCGGCGGGCAGTTCCGATCAGAAAAAATAACACAGTGTCTCATTGAAAGCAGCGGCTAAGACAGCCGCTGCTTTTTATTGTGTGAATAATTACTGTGTCGATGAACCAGAAGAGCTTTAACGATGAAATAAAACAGCTCTGGTAGGAAAACTGAAAAAAATAGAAGCTATCGTGTTACCGGACAAGCGCCGCTCTATGGAGACAAGGGGCGTCGTTCCCTGCTGTAAGATAAAAAGGAGGATTATGTCCCTGGAATGCTCAGGGGTTAAACAAAATCATGTGCAGGATCGCGGCCTCATTCCCGACGTTTCGATACGAGTGTACGCTGTCAGCCTTAAACCGGATGTTTTCCCCCTTTCCAACGGAAAACCGTTGACCATCTGTATCAATTTCAAGCTGCCCTGTGAAGACCGTAATAAATTCGGTGGTTCCTTTAAGATGCGGTTCCGATTCCCAATAGCTCCCCGCATCCAGTTCCAGATAGTAGACCGCAAATTTGCGGTTGTCATCGTCGGGGAAAATCGGGTAATTTTTGACCTTACCACCATCTTCCAGCAGCGGCTGTAGCTCTGATGTTTTCACAAGTTCATACGGGTTTTCCGGGCGGACGGTCAAGGCGTCAAAAGGCACCTTCATTCCATTCGAAATTTTCCACAGCGTTGAGAGGGTTGGGTTTCCCTCTCCTCGCTCAATTTGTGCAAGCATACTTTTGCTGACGCCGCTTAACTTGGACAGCTCGTCCATGCTCATTTTATTCTTTTCACGAAGCCTCTTAATGTTTTTCGCGACAATCTGATTCATGGAGTCCAAAAAAATCCGCTCCTCTCTGTTGACAGTATAACGAACAGGATGTATTATTATATCGCACAAGTGCAATATAGTGTCCACTTTGTACCATTATAAATTCTTGATTCAAATTTGTAAAGAGGAGAGCGAACGAAAATGGTTCCAAATCTACAAGAGGCCTGGGATTTGCTGAAAAAGTACAATAGCGGCGAGTTTCACTTGCTGCACGGAGAGGTGGTTTCCGGCATCATGGGCTGCTTTGCCCGTCAGTACGACCCCCAGAACGAGGTATATTGGGCGGTGGTGGGTATGCTGCTCGACATTGACTTTGAGCTTTATCCCGAGGAGCATTGTGCAAAATGCGTTGAACTTTTACGCTCCCACGACATTGACGAGGGCATAATCCGCTCCATCGTGAACCACGGCTATGGCCGGTTGGACTGGGTGACGGTCAAGCCTGAATTACAGATGGA
Source organism: Anaerotruncus massiliensis (ex Togo et al. 2026) (assembly GCF_030825285.1). Taxonomy (NCBI): domain Bacteria; kingdom Bacillati; phylum Bacillota; class Clostridia; order Eubacteriales; family Oscillospiraceae; genus Anaerotruncus; species Anaerotruncus massiliensis (ex Togo et al. 2026). The sequence continues at coordinate 151 of NZ_JAPJQF010000068.1, read as the reverse complement.
GAAAATCTTATTTGCCACCGATGAATTGTTCGGGCTGATCGGGGCGTGTGCCATGGTGCGGCCCTCCAAAAGCGTTCGGGACATGGATATGAGCTCCATCAAAGTACAGTTTACAAGGGACTACACAGGGTAGGTATCTGACGGGAGGGGT
>NZ_JAPJQF010000008.1:0-75875 GCF_030825285.1 Anaerotruncus massiliensis (ex Togo et al. 2026) | reverse complement strand
TGTGGGGTTTGGTGTTGGGGGTTGTTGTCTGGTGGGCTGGGTTTTGTGTATAAGAGAATGGCGCTGTTCTTCATTACGTTTGTGATTATAGAGCCTTTTGGGTTGCTCGCTTTTTGCCTTCTTTGCGGTTTTTTTGGTTTTTTTTTTTTGTTTATTTTCCTTATTTGGTGCTTTTCTTAAAAAAACACGCTCTCGGGCGCCGGTCTTGGGGGGCCCCCTTCCGCCGTTTCAGCAGTTTTCGGCGATTTTATAGAGGAGCTTTTCAGTGTCGGCCCAGCCGAGGCAGGGATCGGTGATCGACTTGCCATAGATGTGCGTCCCGCCGATCTTCTGGCAGCCCTCCTCGAGGTAGCTTTCGATCATCACGCCCTTGACGAGCTTTTTGAGGTCGGGATTGTAATTGCGGCTGTGGAGCACCTCGCTGACGATGCGGATCTGCTCCTTATACTGCTTGTTCGAATTGGAGTGGTTGACATCCACGATCACGGCGGGATTTTGGAGGCTGCGCTCGCCGTACATCTCCATGAGGCGCACAAGGTCCTCGTAGTGGTAGTTGGGGATCGTGGTGCCGTACTTGTCCACGCCGCCGCGCAGGATGACATGCGCGAGGTCGTTGCCGCCGGTGGTGACGTCGCAGCCGCGGTAGATGAAGTTGTGGGGATGCTGCGCGGCGAAAACCGAATTGAGCGTCACAACGAAATCGCCGCTCGTCGGGTTCTTCATCCCCACGGGGATGTCCATCCCGCTCGCGGTCAGGCGGTGCTGCTGGTTTTCCACCGAACGCGCGCCGACCGCCTCGTAGGAGAGCAGGTCGTCGAGGTAGCTGCGGTTTTCCGGGTAGAGCATCTCGTCGGCGGAGGTGAGTCCGCTTTCCATGATCGCCCGGGTGTGCATCCGCCGGATGGCGATGATGCCCGCCAGCAGGTCGGGCGCCTTGTCCGGCTCGGGCTGGTGGAGCATACCCTTGTAGCCCTCGCCGGTGGTGCGGGGCTTGTTCGTGTAGATGCGGGGGATGAGCATGAGACGGTCGGAAAGCCTGTCGTTGAGGGAAGCCAGCCGCGACACATAGTCGCAGACCGCGTCCTCGTTGTCGGCCGAGCAGGGCCCGACGATGACGACGAACTTGTCCGAACGCCCGGTGAAGATATCGCGGATTTCCGCGTCGCGCCGCGCCTTGACCCCGGTGATCTCCCGGGAGAGCGGGTATTCCGCCTTGAGATCCGCGGGCAGCGGCAGCTGCTTGTTCAGTTGCATTGCCATATGGTTGCCTCCGTTTTGCCGGTTCGTTCCGTACCGTAACAGCGTAATGCCAAACGCCGCCGATGTCAAGCGGAAAGATGCGCAAAAATATCTGGTTCCGCGCGCGTTTTTTGGTTCGGGGCGCTTTGCCGGAGGAGGACGCCTGTCGATTTACCGTGAGGCAGGGAAACAGGCCGCTCCGGGCAAAAGCCCGGGGCGGCTTGTTCGGCAGATTACACGGCTGCCGCATTCACCCAACGGAAAGATGATCTGCGCCGGATTCGTCGACGTCGACCAGCTGCAGAGAGACGCCGACCTCTTTGGCCAGATTGATGTAGTAGCTGTCCAGGAGCGAATCGGTGATAATGACATGCTTGGGGAAAAAATGCTCATAGCTTATGTAAGATTTTGACATAAACTTACTGTGGTCCGCCAGGATATACACCTTATCGGACCGCGCCGTAACGAGCCGGTCCATATTGCCCGTTTCGTTATCCGACGCAATCAGCCCGTCGGTCAGTTCCACGCCGTCGACGCCAATATAGCTCCTGTCGAAACGCGCGCCCCTGATCGCGGACTCGGAGATGTGCCCCGCCACGTCGCGCCGCCGCTTTCGGAACTGACCGCCTGTCAGAATGACCGGCATAAAATCCTCCGCCATCTCGATGATCAGCAGGGAATTTGTCATGATGGTGACATTTTCGATTTCCCCGTCCGCAAGCCGCCGGACGAGGTTCTTCATGAATTGCTGGGTCGTGGTTCCGCCTGAAACAAAAATAATCTCGTTGGATTCCACCAGGCTGCTGGCGTATTTTCCGATCGCGGCCTTTTCGGGGACATGCTCCACCGTCTGCACCTCGTAGGAATACTCCGGGTGAGAAGGAACATGCCGCAGCGACTGCAGGCCGCCGCCTTGGACGCGGATGCCCAAACCGTCCCGTTCCGCCTCGATGCACATCCTGCGGGCGGTCGATTCGGACACACCGAACCGCGCTTGGATTTCCTGAAGCTCCAGTTTGCCGGCTTCTTCAAGCAGCGCGGCGAATTCGATATACCTTTGACTGATCTTTCCCATAGCGCACCATATTTCGGATAAATTTTTTGTCCCGTGCGGCAATTCAGACGAACGATTTGAGAAACGCGGCTTCCTCTTCCAACTGATCGAGCACGCGGTCCCCCAATATCGCACATTCCAAATTCACATAACCATTATATCCAGCTTTCCCCATAGTTGCAAACATCTTTTTCCATGGCAGGCACCCTTTTCCGGGCAAAAGGCGGTTGTTGTCGCCCAGGTGTACGTGCCGGATGAGGGGCGCAAACCTCTCGAAGGCGGCGCACAGGTCCGCCTGCTCGATGGACATGTGGAAGGTGTCGAAGAGCAGGCCGGTACCCGGAAGCCCCACCTCCTCGACGATTTCGGCGTTATCTTCTATGCAGTTGAGATAGGGCGACTCATACCGGTTGATCGGTTCGAGCAGCAGCAGGGCGCTGCCCTCCAGCTCTCCGGCAAGCTCCGCGTAGATCGCTTGAAAGCGCTTTTGCTCCTCGCGCTCCATTTTGAGATAGGGGTCCAGCAGCGGAACCGGCGTGCGCGGCGCGTACTGGTATTCCATCTCGGACACCGCGCCCAACTGGTTGCACACCTCGATCGCGCGCCGGTAGATCGCCTTTGACCGCGCCGCAACGGCGGGATCGGGGCTCATGAGCTGGCCGTAGTCCGCGCCTGAAAAGCAGAATTCACAGACGCGGACGCCGGTGCGCGCCTCCAGCGTCAATAGCTCCTCCTCTTTTTTCGGCGTCCAGTCCGTAATCTCCTCAAAGACGGAGATGCCGTCAAACCCGCATCGGCGCAGGTTCTGCGCTTTCTCCGTCAGCGTCCCGCCGGGGACCATCGTATTCGTACAGGAAATTTTCATGTGATTTCCTCCTTGCGGCCGTCCGGCCTTTCTTTACCGATATCATAACTAAAATGAAAATATCCGTCAACAGATTTCAAAAAATATTGTAGATAGTGACATATATTGTAGTTATTGCTTGGAATTTTCGACAAAATATTTCAAAATATGAAAAATTCGTTCAATTATTCCTTGACAAACAATTTCTGCCCCGTTATATTCAAAACAGAATTCACCCTTTTCAACACCGCGACGGGAGGACTTCCATGAGCTGTCTGCTTGTGACGGACGTCGGCACGACGTCCATCAAATCCACGCTGTTTGATCTGCAGCTGCGCCCTCTGGCCTCGGCCACCGGAGAATACAGCATCCGGTCCTATCCGGACGGCCGCGTCGAACTGGATCCGGAGACCTATTGGACCTATTTCCGCCGCGGTCTGGCAGCCGTCTGCGAACAGGCGGGAATCCACGCGGGGGAGATCGAGCGGCTGACCTTCACCACGCAGGGCGAGACGCTGATCCCGGTGGACGCCGGGGGCCGCGCCCTTGGAAACGCGATCGTGTGGCTGGACACGCGGGCAGAGGCGGAGGCCGGAATCGTCTCTCGTGAAGCCGGCGCTGACGAGCTGTACCGGCGCACCGGGATTGCGGACTGCAATGCGACCTGTCCCATCAGCAAGCTCCTGTGGATCAAGAAGCATGCCCCCAATCTTTACACGGCGGCAAGCCGCTTCCTGCTCGTGGAAGATTACCTGATCCTGCGGCTGACCGGCCGGTTTGTCAGTGAAAAAAGCGTCATGTCGACGACCGGCTACTACGATATCTACCACGACGCGCTGTGGACCGAACTGCTCGAGGCGCTCGGCCTCGACCCCGGCAAACTCCCCGAAACGCTCGACTGTGGGGAGGAAGCGGGTACGGTCCTGCCCTCGGTGGCCGCCGAGCTGGGTCTTTCGCCCCGCGCGCTCGTTGTGACCGCGGCAATGGACCAGATTGCCTCCACGCTCGGCGCGGGCAACGTGGCGGACGGCATCATCACGGAGACGACGGGCACCGTCCTGGCGATCGCAGCCACCTGCGGGAAGGAGAGCCTGTGCGCCGACAAGCATGTCACAGTCTATAAACACGCGCTGCCCGGCAAGTACCTCTACCTGCCCATCTGCATGACGGGCGGTATGGCGCTCAAGTGGTTTAAGGATCAATTCTGCGCGGCTGAGCAGTCTTTGGCGAAGGAGCGCGGCCTGCCGGTCTACCGCCTGCTCGACGAGCTGGCGGAGCAGAGCCCGCCCCTCTCGAACGGCGTTTTGACGCTGCCCTATTTCAACGGAACTTTACAACCGCAGTTTAACCCGGCTGCACGGGGCGTTTTTTTTGGCGTCGGGCTCGAAAATACACGGGCCGACTTCGTCAGAAGCATCCTTGAATCGGTCGCCTACATGCTCCGGGAAAACATCGAGATGATCGCCGCCCTCGGAGGAGGCGCGCCCTCCCGGCTCCACTGCTGCGGGGGCGGAAGCCGCAGCAGCGTCTGGAACCAGATTAAGGCCGATGTGCTGGGGCTGAACGCCTATGAGCTCACCTGCTCCGAGACGACTTCCATCGGGGCCGCCGCCCTCAGTCTCCTGCCCAAATACGGAGAGGCCGGCGTCGTCTCCCTGCTTGAGCAGACAAACCCGATCCGGCGGGAGTACCTGCCTGACCCGGAAACCGGCGAGGCATACCGGTCCGGCTATGCGCGTTATCTGGATTTGTACCAGTCTCTCAAGGGCTTATTCTGACGGAGCCTCAAAACAACGGCGCGGCCCGCTGCGCCCGGGAGGTGGTTGAGCGACCTTTGCCATTCGAATACGGACACGAAAATCCATGGAGGAGAGATGAAATGAAAAAGTTGTTAGCAATGTTCCTGAGCGTCTGTATGATCGCCGCCTTAGCGGCTTGCGGCCAGAGCGCCGCCGCCCCGGCTCCCGCCGCGTCCTCGGGCCCGAAGGCGCCGGAGAGCGTTCCGGCGGAGAACGGAATCCCGAAGGAGGGGCATCTCAAATGCGGCATCGTCCTTGACTGGATGGGCGCCTCCGCGTTTGTCGAAGCCATCAACAACATTCAACAGGCGGCCGCGGAGATGGATGTCGAGCTTATCACCTGGGACTGCAATCTCTCCGCCGAGGCGTGCGTGCAGGGAATAGAGAATTTCATCGCCGCCGATGTGGATATGATCTATGTACAGAACTGGACCGGCTATGATACGATCCGTGACGTCTGCAACAAAGCGTTGGAAAAAGGTATCACGATCGTCGCCTATGACAACTTCGTGGACGGCAGCGTCTACACGCTGATGGCCGACATGGAAGGGATCGGATACACGCTGGGCGACGCCGCGGTGCAATGCTTTGAAAAACTCGACAGCGCCCCCACCGACACCATCGTCGTCATCTGCGCGACCGGCACCGAGTACAGCGTGACCCGAACCAATCTTGCGATCGAGCGGATCAAAGAAAAACTCCCGGAGGCCAACGTCGTGGTCTTTGACGTCGTCTCCTACGGCGGCAGCGGCAACACCGCGGGTGTGGCGATCGGCGAGGCGCTCATCAGCGGGTACGACGACGTGCGCGCCGTCCTCGCCACCGACAGCGCCAACACGGCGCTGGGCGTCTATGAGGCGTACAAGGCCGCGGGCATCACCGACGGCGTGGGCGTCATCACCAACGACGGCTCGCTCGAGGAGCTGCGCGCGATCGCTGAGGGCGGCACCTTCTACGCCACCGTGGACCTGGGTCTCGTGACGCTGATGACAGACCTCTTCGAACGCGGGATCAACTACATCCGCACCGGCGAGATCGTGGAAGCGGAAAAACTCGTCTATTTCAACAGCGACATCGTGACGCTGGAAAATCTCGCGGACTACTACGACGTTGAGAAAGGCGAGCGCGTCCTTAAATAACGGAAAGCAGCCCGCGGCCGCTCTGCGGCGGCCGCGGGACTACCCCGGAGTTTGCCCGCCGCGAACTCCCAGAAAGGAGCGATGCATCCTGGCGAATCAGATTATGGAGCTGCGGGAGATCACAAAGCGATATCCCGGCGTGCTCGCGCTCGACGGCGTCTCCATCGGCTTTGAAGCCGGCGAAGTCCACGCGGTGGTGGGGGAAAACGGCGCGGGCAAATCGACCCTGATGAAGGTAATGGCCGGCGCAATCCGGCCTGACGCCGGGGAACTGTGGTTCGAGGGGACCCGCTACGAGCATATGTCTCCCCAGCTTGCCCACCGGCTTGGAATCGAGATCGTCTACCAGGAGTTTAATCTTCTCCCCTCCCTCACGGTCGCGGAAAACCTCTTCGTCGGCGAACTCAAGGGGCACGCCCTCTGGATCGACCGCAGGGGCATGGAGGAGGAAGCCGGAAGGCTGTTTGAGACGATGGGGGTCAAGATCGATCCGCGGGCGCGCGTCCGGGAGCTGTCGGTCGCGAGCATGCAGCTCGTCGAGATCGCCAAGTCGCTGCGGCGCGGAGCCAGGGTGCTGATTATGGACGAGCCCACGGCCCCGCTCACCCTGCACGAGGTGGATATCCTCTTCGGCCTCATCCGCAAGCTCAGGGCGGAAGGCATCACCGTTATCTACATCTCCCACCGGCTGGAGGAAATCTTTGAGCTGTCCGACCGCGTCACGATCATGCGCGACGGACGGGTCGTCGAACTGCGGCAGACGGCGGACACCACGAAGGAGGATCTCATCCGCGGGATGATCGGGCGGCAGATTTCCGAGCTTTTCCCCGTCCGCTCCCCTGTTTCCGGGGAAACCGTCCTGGAGGTGCGCAGCCTGTGCGGGAGCGGGGACAGGGATATCCATTTCGACCTGCGCCGCGGGGAGATCCTCGGCGTGTCCGGGCTCGTGGGAGCGGGGCGTACAGAGATGGCCCGCATGCTGTCGGGCGCCGATCCGATGGAGAGCGGGGAGGTGACGCTCGAGGGTAAAAAACTGCATATCCGGACCCCAAAGGACGCGCTGGAGCAGGGGATCACACTGCTACCCGAGGACCGGAAGCGCCAGGGGCTCTTTCTGGGACTGCCCATCGACCAGAATATTTCCATCGCCAGCCTCGAACAGTTTTCCCGCTTTGGCGTGATGCTCCGGCACAGACAGCGCCGGAAGGTGCTTGAGCAGATCAAGGTGCTCCGGATCGCCACGCCTTCCCCGGTCCAGCTTGTCAAAAACCTCAGCGGCGGCAACCAACAGAAGGTTGTGCTCGCCAAGTGGCTCATCACCAACGCGAAAGTTATGATCTTCGACGAACCCACGCGCGGCGTGGATGTCGGAGCGAAACAGGAAATATACAATCTGATGGGGCAGCTGACCGGGCGGGGCATCTCGATCATCATGATTTCTTCCGACATGGAGGAGATCCTCGGCATGTCCGACCGGATCCTGGTGCTCTACGAGGGAAAGCAGATGGGGATCCTTGAGCGGGGGGCGTTTTCCCAGGAGGCGGTCCTGACGCTGGCCTCCGGCTATCAGGGAAGTGAAGAAGGTGCTTAATATGGAAAAAAAGACGATATCCACGACGTTCAAACGGTTCCTGCGGCACAATGCGGTGCTGCTGTGCCTCGCCCTGCTGATCGTATATTTCAGCATCCGGCGCCCGGCGTTTATCGCACCCGACAATATCATGACGATTATCAGGCAGGGCGCGTGCACCGGGATTCTCGCGGTGGGGCTGGCTCATGTCCTGATCATCGGCGGCATCGATCTGTCGATCGGCGCCATGGTCTCCCTCACCAGCGTGATCGCCGGAGTCTTTATGGTCAACCACGGGTGGCCGGTCTGGCTCTCGTCCGTGCTGTGCATCCTGCTGACCTGCCTGCTCGGGCTTATCAGCGGCACCGCCATTCACCTGACCTTTATGCCGCCGCTCATCGCCACGCTGGGCGTGATGAATATTGTGCAGGGCCTGGCTTATCTCGCCAACAACGGCATGCCGATCTACAACATTCCCGAGTCGCTGCGCCGCGTGGGGCAGGAGTCGCTTTTCGGCATCCCCAACCCGGTCATCGTCTGGGCGATCGTGCTCCTGATCGGATGGTTCACGCTCATGAAGACGAAGCTCGGGAGGCGGATCTTCGCCGTCGGCAGCAATGAGGAGGCCGCCCGCCTCTCAGGCATCAACACCTACCGGGTGCGTGCGGCCGCCTACGGGCTGTGCGGCGCCTACGCCGGGATTGCCGGAATCGTGATGACCGGCCGCCTCAATTCGGGACAGACCAACGCCGGCGGCACCCTTTATATCGACGCGCTCACCGCATGCGTCGTCGGCGGCATCAGCATGTCGGGCGGCGAGGGGCGCGTGCCCGGTATCATTGTCGGTATCATTATCATGGCGGCGCTCTCCAACGGCATGGTTGCCGTCGGGCTCAATTCCTACTGGCAGCTGGCCTGCAAGGGGCTGCTGATGATGTTCGCCGTCGGATTCGATTCCTACCAGCGCGTGAAAAAGACGGCCGCCGCATAGCGGCGCGGCACAAAAATGAACGGCAGGAGGCACCATGAGAATTTTTAACGACTCTTTTACGATCCAGTCCGAAGCCCGGCCCACCTTCCACGACGTGACCGACAGGGTCGCCGCCACCATCAAAAAGCAGGGCGTCATAACCGGTGTGGCCATGGTCTATTCCCAGCACACGACCTGCAGCGTCCTCATCCAGGAGCAGTCGGACGACGTCAACTACTATGGGGAGCAGTTGATTCTGCAGGACCTGGTGAATGTCCTTTCGAAGATCATCCCCACCTGTGAAACGGAGGGGCAGTACCTGCACCCCGGGCCGCTGCATGTGGAGATCGCCGGACGGGAACGCGGCGAGCTGGCCAGATGGAGCCTGAACACGGATGCGCATCTGCGTTCGGTGCTGCTCGGACGGTCCGTCCTGGCCCCCGTAATCGACGGGGAGCCGGTGCTGGGAGAATTCGGGCGCATCTATTTCGCCGATTTCGACCAGGTCCGTGCGCGGCAGCGCACCGTGCGGCTCACCGTTTGGGGTGACTGACCTCACCGCCCGCATCCACAAAAAGGAGGGGGTTTTGTGAAACCCATATTGAGGACGCCGTTCTTTGAGTTCGGAGTCAAAAACTATATTTACGGCGACGACGTCCTGCGGATTGCCGAAGCGGCGGACATCGCCGCCGCCCGGTACGATATCGATGTGCTGATGATCGTGCCCTATACCGAAATCCGCCGGGTTGCGGAGAACACCGCTCGCCTGGTTATCCTCGCGCCCTATATGGACCTGCTCTCCCCCGGACGCGGCATGGCGGACGTACTGCCCGAGGCGCTCAAGGCGGCGGGCGCGCGCGGGGCGGTCGTCAACCACTGTGAACGCCCGATGACCCTCTCCGCGGTCAAACGGACGATCGACCGGGCAAGGGAGCTGGGGATGCTCTCCTTCGCCTGTTCCGACAGCATCGCCGAGGCCCGCGCCCTTGCACAGCTCGGGCCCGACATCATCAATCCCGAACCCAGCGAACTGATCGGTTCCGGCACGCCCAGCGGCCCCGCTTTTGTACGCGAGGTGACCGCGGCCGTCAAGCACATCGATGATACGATCCTTGTGGAGCAGGCCGCGGGCATCTCATCGGGAAAGCAGGTGTATGACCTTATCCTCGCCGGGGCGGAGGGATGCGGCGCGAGCTCGGGCATTTTCCTGTCCGATGACCCGCGGCGGATGGTTGAGGAAATGATCCGGTCTGTGCGTATGGCACGCGACGACCGCGCTCAGGCCATGAAAAAACAGGGGGCGTCATGATGAAAGTTTACAGGGAAACCCTTACGGTCCATTCCCCCGGGCACAGGCCCGCCTTCCACACGGTCACTGACGGGGTCAGGGCGGCGCTTGAGCGGTCGGGCGTGCAAAACGGCATCTGCGTGGTCTATTCCCATCACACCACCTGCTCGGTGCTGACACAGGAGTGCTCCTTTGATCTGGCCTACAACGGCTTGGAATATCTGCAGCAGGACCTTGTGGACGTCCTTGAGGCGATCATCCCCACCTGCCGCAGGGAGGGGCAGTACCTGCATCCCGGCCCCAAGCTGACCGAGTTTTCCGCGCGGCACGGGGAGGGCAAGCCGGAGACCCTCAACACGGACGGACATCTTCGTTCCTCCATCATCGGGCGCAGCGAGACGATCGTCGTCGCGGGAGGCAGGCTCGACCTGGGAGAGTTCGGGCATATTTATTTCGTCGATTTTGACCAGACCCGGCCGCGCGACCGGCAGGTGCAGGTGCAGATTCTCGGCGAATAACCAAAAGGAAGCGAGGAGAATGACATGACAGAGATGATGAAGGCGCTGGTGGCGTACGCGCCGCACGACTACCGGTACGAGAATTTTCCCCGCCCGGTGCAACCGCGCGCCGGGGAGCTGATTCTGAAGGTCAGGGGCTGCGGCGTCTGCGCGGGGGACATCAAGGAATATAACGGCCTGCCCGACGCCTGGGGAACGGGCAACGACGACATGGAAATCGAGCCGCCCATCATCCCCGGGCACGAATTCTGCGGTGAGGTCGTCGCAATCGGGGAAGGCGTCAAGGATTACGAATGCGGTGATATGGTCGTCGCGGAGCAGATCGTCCCCTGCGGGGAGTGTCCGGACTGCCTGGCCGGGACGCGATGGATGTGCAGCAAAATGCAGTTGTTCGGCTTTAAACAGGTCGCACACGGCGGTTTTGCGGAATATGTGCGGATTCCGAGCAAAGCGATTACCTATAAGGTCCCGGAACGTTTTTCAGTCGAACAGGCCGCGCTCATCGAGCCCTACGCCTGCGGGATGCACGCGGCCGAGCAGGCGGGGGTGCGGCATACCGACGTGGTGGCGATCGCCGGCATGGGCGCGATCGGACTGGCGATCACGAACATTGTGCGGCTTTCGCTGCCGCAGAGAATTCTCGCCATCGATACGAATGGCGAGCGGCTTCGTCTGGCGAAGGAGTTCGGAGCGGACGCCGTGCTGAACCCGCTTGAACAGGATGTGCCCGCGGAGATCCACCGTCTGACCGGCGGTGCGGGATGCGACGTTTATATTGACGCGTCCGGTTTCCCGGACAGCGTTCCCCAAGGCCTGGTATCGCTGAAAAACCATGGGCGTTATGTCCAGTTCGGCCAGTTCCCCCGCGAGGTGACGGCGAACTGGAACATCATCGGGGACGGCAAGGAACTGACCGTGATCGGATCCCACCTCTCCGCAAACTGCTATCCCCCCGTGATCCGCGGCATTGAAAGCGGCCTTCTCCGTACCGACGGCCTGATTTCGCATACCTTCCGCCTGAAGGACTGGAAGGAGGCCTATGAGCTGCCCGGGAAGGACAAGACGGCCATGAAAGTGCTGATCGTCCCTTAAACGATATCGATATTGAAAAGAGGGCCCATTCCTACCGAATGGGCCCTCTTTTCCTAATTGACGCGGTTGAGTTTCCCCCGCTTCTGGGGTAAAATGAGCTTATGAAACGGAAACGCACGCGATCCGGCAGGAAACCGGAAGCACCGGAGGAGGGATTTCTATGAAAAAGCGGCCCCCGCTGGAGAAGATTTACGAGGCATACAGCGCCATCGCCGACGGCCGCGTATTGATGGGGGAACACGAGGCCGCGGTGCGCTCGTCGGACGGAGGAAGGGAGTACCGTGTGACCTGGACGGGGGACGCCTACGCCTCCACGGACAACGCCACCTACTGGCAGGGGTACGCGGGCTATCCGGTGCTTGCGGTGCTGCTGCTTCAGGGGCGCCTGCCCCTGGACCGGACGCTTGCCGGGCGGTTCGCCGGGATCCGCTGGCATGAGCTGAACGCGCGCCATAAGCGGGATTATGCCGCGGCCGCGCGGGAGGCGATGGAACAAAACGGGATCCCCGCCGAGGAAGCCGATACGGAGGCGCGGCGGGTGCTTGCGGCGCTGGAGGCGCTTCCGGTCACGCTGGGGCGCGGGAGACGCCCCGGGAAGGGATGACGGCGGCCGGCGCGCCGCGAAAAAATCAGATGGAAACGGGGAAATGGGATGGAACGCTGTGAATGGTGCCTTTGCAACGAAAAGATGACCCGGTATCACGACGAGGAATGGGGCGTCCCGCTGCACGACGACCGGGGACAGTTTGAATTCCTCATGATGGAGGTGATGCAGTGCGGGCTCAACTGGAACATGATGCTCCAAAAGCGGGAGATTTTCCGGGCGTGCTTCGACGGGTTCGACTATGACAAAATTGCGGCCTACGGGGAGGCGGACGTCGAACGGATTCTGGCGTGCGACGGGATGATCCGTTCCCGCCGCAAGGTGGAGGCGGTCATCCAAAACGCCGGACACTTTCAGGAGATCCGCGCGGAATTCGGATCGTTCAGCCGATTCCTCTGGGACTTCACAGACGGGAAGAGCATCCTCTACGCCGGCCATCAGAAGGGCAGGATCCCCGCGAAAAACGAGCTGTCCGACCGGATCAGCAGGGAGCTCAAGGGGCGCGGCTTCCGTTATCTCGGACCGGTCACAGTCTATTCGCACCTACAGGCGTGCGGCGTGATCAACGACCATCTGGAGAGCTGCGCCCGCCGCCAGGAGATCGCGGAGCGGTACCCCACAGTCCGGAAACGGGACCGGTGAAGGCCGAATGGCGGAGCCTGCGGTCAGATCAATGAACCGTACGCCGTAAATACTCGAACTCAGAAAGAATATATGGAAACAAAAGACCCGCATGACAGCCATCAAACTGGCTTATCATGCGGGTTTTGGCGGAGATGGAGAGATTCGAACTCTCGCGCCCGTTTCCAGACCTACTCCCTTAGCAGGGGTATGCTAAATCCGCTGTTCATACGGGATTGCACAACGCTGAGTGGGAGTAGGGTGGGAGTATCATATAATTTAATAAGCGTTATACAGACAATGTGCCCCAAAAAGGCGGCCCGCCGTCGAAGTTTACACCATGCGAATCTCTATGCGACAAGCCTGGACACGGGTACTCCCAGCGCCCTGGCAAGGCTTTCTATAACGTCCGAAGTCGGATTTGCGGTGCCGCACTCGACCGCGCTGACCGTGCGCACGCACACCCCCGAAGCAAAAGCAAGCCGTTCCTGCGACCATCCCAATTCCAATCTGCTCATTCTGACATTCACTCCTATTGTCGTCGATAACATGACGCGTTCCCTTTCTGCGGGCCGCCGAGATTGATTTTACAATATATCTAATAAAGAGAAAAGCCGCCCCGAAGGGCGGTTTGTTATCTGGCAAGATATGTGTGGTTGATGGCGTTGCATTCTGCGTAGCAGCAGTACTGCGTGATGGTCGGGCGCTCTCCGCCTTTGATGTAGAGACAGCTTTCCATGTTGCTATGCTCGGCAATATTCTCTGCATATTCAAGCATGTCGCGAAGTTCTTTAAGGGTAATCTGCAGGCCGTATCCGGTGTATCTCATGTCTCTTCCCTTTCTGCCCTCGTAACCTCCGGGGCGGGCTTGTATTTCATCGTGTGGTCTGATATAATAGAGGCAAGGCAAGGGGCTTGATTTGCTAGGTTAGGTCTTTGCTGTGGCGGTTAAGCGGTGGTGCGCTTGACCGCTTTATTTTTTGCCTCTTGCCAGAGCCTTTGCCGATCATCCTGTGGGAGCCGGTCAAACTCTTTGCTCGTCACGGGCCATCCTCCTTTCATGGCCCCTTGCCTTACCTCTTGTCTATATTATAATACATGTGCACATGAATTTCAATTGATAAACCCAACAAACATATGCACATGAATATAGCCATTATTTACATATACACATGAACTGAAATGTGTTATAATAATGTCGAGGTGATGAGATGGCAACGAAAGCGCACTTAGAGGGGAACAAGCGGCACTTGGAAAAACTGGACCGTGGCGTATTCTACGTCCCAAAGGGAGAACTGGCTATCATTCGGGAGTTCGCCGCCCAGAAGGGCATGAGCTTGAACGCCTACATCAATAAGCTAATCGACGATGATATGACAAATAATTGACTTGAAATGCAAACTTTTGCAAATATTTCTCTTTCTACGGTATAAGTGAGAGGACACATAATCAATTGGGGGTGATGGATAAAAATATTACGGTAACATTTGTTGACTTTCGGCTTTACGGTGTGTTATATTTAGCGTACAGGATACTTTATGTGCCCTCGGGAATAGTATGTGATAAGGAGGGAATAAGGTGGCTACTAACAGTATTTATAAGAACATTTCGATCAAGAAGAATCACGAAGGCCGTCGCCTCGTATCCGCCCTCGAATATGCTTCTCGAGAATCAACACCTTCCGTTATTATCAAAAAGAAATGCAGAGAGGTAAAGGGCGAACAAATTAAGACATTATTTGGGGACCGCTGATGGACGGATATGTGCAAGTCTCTTTGGGCGATATGATTGAACAAATTGGAGAGGGTAGAGTAAAATCTATTCTCTCCTCTTTTTCGTGCCCTATGAATCCCGATATTGAATACTTTTTAAAACATAGAGCCATCGAGTTTGCAAAGCAATCCATGACTCCCACTCATTTGATATTTTCGTCTTATAAAGATAAACTGGAACTGATTGGGTATTTTTCCTTAACGATCAAAACTTTTAGGGTATATAAAGATAGAATTAGCAGAGCCCTTTGCGATAAAATTAAAAAATTTGGTGTTTTTGATGCTGACCAGAGGGTGTATATGATACCCGCCCCCCTTATCGCTCAGCTTGGGAAAAATTTTTCAAAAGGCCTAGATAAGCTGATAAGTGGAGACGAACTTCTTCAAATGGCAATTGACAAAATTGCCATGATCCAGCAGAGCATAGGCGGAAAGGTGGTCTATGTTGAGTGTGAAGACAAGCCCAAGCTCCTCGATTTTTATAGGCGAAACGGCTTTGTGCGTTTTGGGGAGCGAAGGTTGGATTTGGATGAAAAATCTCGAATGTATGGTACTGAGCTTATCCAACTTTTAAAAGTAGTGAAGCGAAAATAGTGGGGCAGCAACCGGAATAACCGGAAGCCGCCCCGCTTTCTTATCTAAAAATCATGCTCGCTGCCAACAGTCCCAGAACCGCCCACTGCATGACGATGCCGACGACTTGCTCTTAATAAAGAAAAGCCGCCCTTTGAAGGCGGCTATACTTGAGAGATTTCTTCTGTATGGTCCGAGTCCGAGTTTCGAGATGATTCAAGCAGCCTTACTAGTGCTCCCTCGGTACAGTCCATAAACAAACACTGCAAAGGTGGAGGCAAACGATCTAACATAGGTTGCAAGCGCGTTAGGTCGCATTTCGGGATCAGTTCAATGGTTTCATCGGGTTGTACCAAATCCTCGATTTGAAGGCCGAAGGCAGCGGCAATGCAGTCTATTGTCACAAAAGTCGGATTTCCAAAACCACATTCCAATTTACTGAGAAGACGGAGGCTTATGCCTACATTTTCCGCAAAGACTTCTTGGTTTAATCCGGATAATAACCGACGCGCTTTGATCTTTTGTCCAAGATCTTTAACTGTCATTGACAAATCCCCTTTCGATCGAGCTTTTCGACCATATAATGAAAATTATAGGAGATATTGTCACTAATTAGAATGTAATTCGGTTCTGGAAGCTAAATATGTTACCATACGGCATCGTGTTGCTTGTATTCATCTATGCCAAACGACCATGCGGGCCTGCCAGTTCCCCTGGCAGGCCCGCTCTCTTTATCTGAATATCATGCTCGCCGCTGAACACCATTAATATAATAAAAAAGCGGGGGACGTTAATCGTCCCCCGCTCAATTCTACCCAAATAATTGTTTGGTTCATGCAAACATCTGTTGGCTTTTCTCATCATAATCTGGGGGAATAACCGCATGCACTTTCGTTACATAAAACTTAGCCGTGGAGCTTATTGGTAAGCCATCTTCATCATTTTGAAATTCTACGCGCAAGTCTGCGAGCAGGCTAGACCCGCCTCGGCACTCGATTTTTCCGTGTTGATATGCCTTAAGCCAATCATCATCCAACATCCTCGCCTTAAATGTTTTTATGTAAGTAAATTCCCAGCGCTCGTTACCTACAGCTATAAATTTTCGAACCAAAAGAGCCACTTTTTTTTGGATCTGAACAGTAATATTATCTTCATCTGAAATTATATCTCCTGCCGCCAAATAGGGGATTTCATCCTTTTTGACGTCCAAAAACGGCTGCTGTTCTTCAGTAAGCATTTGAAAGCCGTGTAAATCACTGTCAGCCAAAGACCTCCCAATCACAATAACTGAGTTTGAGATGGTTGCATTATTTAAAACTTGCAACCCCGAAATGCTTGTCACCATCACATCTCCTTTCGCATTAGTAACCTGCACCTGCGAGCCGTCTTTCGATATATCTTTTGGCTTTTGGCCCAATAAAAATCGTTTTACTTCTATCCACTCTTTTATTGTTTTCAACTTTTCCAGAATATAGTTGAGATTATGTTGGACAAATAAAGTTGCTGGGATCACGGCGTTCGCAAGCATCTCTACCTCGAAACTGCCCGGCTTATGGGCAATAACAGAATATTGACACCGCACATCATTTTCAGTATGGATAGATAGGAAATTGAACTGCGTCAATACAGAGCAGAGTGTTTCCAAAGGTAGTGAATGCCCTTCACCTTCAAACTTAAACGTAAATCTATATGATTGTTGAATGGAATCCATACTAGCCACCCCCACCAATTATTAACCAAATTATACCTCAAATCTTATAACAATTCTACATATTATATAATATTTGGCAAAGTGACTATATTTTACTTTTTTTAACAATATAAGCATCACAGTTCGTGTGAATCATATAGAGTTTCACCACGTATCGTAATGATTAGAAATGCGTATAGAAAGGCGGGCTCACCGATAATCCTGGAGAGCCCGCCCTCTTTATACCTTCGCCACCTGCTGCGCGGCGAGCTGCGTCTTGAAATCCTCGTACTGCCCCTGCGCCCGGTCGGATTCTTCCAGCGCGTCCTCGACGTCCCCGTTGGTCTTGTGCCCCGTCACGGCCTTTGCCGTCACCGTAGCCAGCTTGCAGGTTGCGAACATCATCTCCATCGACAGGCGGCTTTCTTCCGCCCTGCGCGCCGCCCGGGCCTCTGTCCGCTTTCTGCTTTGCCCGTTGCGCGTCTCGATGATTGCCACAAGGACGACTGCCGCCGCAGACAGCAGCGACGACGCCAACGAGATCAAGGTTTGTGTGTCCATCCCTATACCCCCAATATCATCCTGATCTTTTCGATTGCCTCCCCGGTTGCGTCACGGGCGGCTTGCAAGGCCGAGTAAGCGGCCTTCAGCTCTTCTGTCGGGATTGTTACCGTCTCGCCCTCCGGGGCCTCTGCGGGCTTGTCCTTCGCGCCCCAGCCGTTGAGTTCCGCCCCTCTGATGATCGCGGGGTAGTCCTCATAGGCATAGTTGAGATCGACGTCTCCCGCGATCCCGTCCACTTTGCCGTGCCACGAGTACTGCCAGATGCCTCCCGGCGTCATGGGCTTATCCGTGTCGACGTGCGCCACCCACACGGCGTACCGCGCCATCCTGCCTGGGTAGGCGTCCCTCAGACGCTTGATCGCGCTGCCCGTCGAGTAGAGGGCCGCAAAACAACCGGCTCCCTGCACAATCTCCATCCATGCGTCGATCATGTCCATCTGTTTGGATGGCGGGTATCCCGGAGTTCCCGGTCCGCCGATCTGATACGCTTCCTCGAAGTCGAGGCATACCGGCCACTCAAAGCGGTAGGGACGGATGGCGTTCAGGAAGTGCCGCGCCTCCGCCTGCATCTCCGCGATATCCTTGGCGTAGCTGTAGTGGTACGCGCCAATGGGCACGCCCGCTTTGCGCGCCTCCTGGATATTGCGTTCCCACTGGGTATCCACGCCGCTTCGCCCCGGGCCCGGATAGGTCGCCGTCGCCCGGATGATCGCAAAGTCAACGGCCTTCGCCACCTTCGGCCAGTCGATCACACCCTGTGCATAGGAGACGTCGATTCCCTTCGCGATTACATCACCCATTTCCGCCACCGACACGCTTGATGCCGTCATAGGCCCCGCTCGCGGCAGCGGCGATCAGCACGGCATTGAGCAGGTCGAGCGCCGCCATGCTCGGCGTGAGCGCCCCGGTGAAAGCCTGCGCCGCCAGAAGCACCACAAGGGCCACCACATAAGCCAGAGCCTGCGTCGGGATATGTACCAACTTGTCCAGCCATCCCTTGACGAACTGCGTCACCACTCCCGTGCAGGCCATGCAACCCGCGAATGTCAGAAGGTATTCCCAGCTGAAAAACTCATTGAAATCCATGATCAAATCTCCTTTCACCTGTGCCGCCGAAGGGCGGCATTTTTGCGTTATTCC
Organism: Anaerotruncus massiliensis (ex Togo et al. 2026); assembly: GCF_030825285.1. Taxonomy (NCBI): domain Bacteria; kingdom Bacillati; phylum Bacillota; class Clostridia; order Eubacteriales; family Oscillospiraceae; genus Anaerotruncus; species Anaerotruncus massiliensis (ex Togo et al. 2026). Next base: position 57,398 of record NZ_JAPJQF010000008.1, on the reverse strand, counting down.
GCTTCCTTCCACCACCGCTCGTCCGTTCCCGGTTCGGTGGTGTTCGCGTCGATCTGGCTGATATAATGCTTACCTTTATGGGACACTTTCGACCCCTTCGGGTATGCGTCCGTGCTCCCGGAAGGCTGCCGCCACTCCGGCCACTCGACCGCCGGGTCGTCGATGCGCACCCACAGGCTCGGGGCCGCGTCGGGCGTCCAGCTCTCCTGTGAGGTATGCGCCGTCAGGCACCTGTACAGGAGTTCGCCGTATCGCACACGGTCGCCCACGGCATAGGAAGCGCCGCCCGCGTCCCACGCCGCGAACAGCTCCGGCACCGTGACCGCCGTGGTATCCGAAACCTCTGCAGCCGCCGCGCGGTATCTTGCCATCGTGGCCGCCGCTCTCTCCACATACATCACTGACCGCCTCCTTCATAGATTTCAATAGCCGCCTGCATGTCCGCTTTCTCCGGATCGGCGGCTCCCGCCCGGATTGTGTCCGCCTGCGCCTGCGTGATCGCGCCCAGCGCCACGTAGTTGCGCGTCAGGTAGACGCTGCCCTCCGGTGCTCCAGCACCGTCAAGCTGGTCGTCCCGGACGCCGCCGTCCGCGTACCGCGTTGCGATCTCGTCATACTTGTCCATGCTGCACCTCCAGTAATTGCAGGTCTAAGTCGGTTGCCCGCTGCTCCGCCTCCATGCGGGCGAGGTCTGCGTCCGTGGTCTGCTGTCTCAGCCATCGGGGGCTGTCCTGCGTTGTCTTTGCCGCGTAGGGCAGTGTCACCGATGTGGGATGATGCCGGATGCGCCGCCCGTCTAGGGCGTAGGCCGTGCGGTAGGTCCCGTCGTCCTGATAGATCGCCGAGGCCCCCGCGAGCAGGGCGGTGATCTCCGCGTCGGCGGCCTCGCGGTCAAAGACGAGGGTGATCGCGGGATGCCAGAGGGTATCTGTCACGCCGTCCTTGTAGGCGGCGGGAGCGTCGGTGAGGGTGGCCGGGATGGTGGCGCCGGTGTTCGTGTAGATCATGGGATACCTCCTTATAGGATGGGGCTGTAGCTGCCGTCAGGGTTGGGTTCAAGCGAGAAAAGCATGTCCGAGGGCAACGTGAAACAAACTGCGTAGTATACTTCCTCCCGTCCATTAGTTGTATTAAATGCCCCATTCGGGGTAACCACACTGAAATACCGATACCCATCCGACGACTTCAACAAGTCTCGAAGCATATACTTGTATGCCGTCCCGTTGCTGTTTGTCAAAACTCGATTTTGAGGGGTGGAAAAGTACGGTATAGAATCACCCGCAGGAATGATCTGTGTCGGAGTATATCCGGATGGCAAAGCACTGTCGACCGCCCCGGCTTCACGGAGTGAGAGGAAAAAGGCTCTCTGTTGATATGTACCGACAGAGGACAGATTATTGAGGTTATTCTGGCACGGCAGTGAGATAGGCGTAACTTGGGCGGATATCTCCGCCTGCAACCGGTCCAGATACGCGTTGCAGCTGATATCATATCCTCCGCCGATAAAGAGGCCGTCGTCCTTGACGGATGTCCCTGGGGGGATGAAATCACCCTCGGCCATGGAATATTCCCGCATGACCAGCGTTCTCCCGATGTTTCCGTCAAAGTCATGCGCCAACACCTTAAACCGCTGTATCACTCCGCTCTCATTCAGTGCAACTTTTGCCGGTGGATTCGTAGACATATCTCCCAGCCGTATCCCCGCCCTCGGCGTCGCCCTCGCCGTGGCTCCCTCGAGCGCCGTCTGGTATCCATACGCCCCTTCCACAAACACCCGCACGCCGTACTCGGTGTCGTTGGTGAGGCCCGAGATCGTGGCCTTTGCAATTGCCATGCGCACACCTCCTATAAGATCGGGTTGAAGCTGCCGTCCGGGTTGGGCGTAGAAGATACTAAAAGGTCGGAAGGGAGGACGCAGGCGGGGCGGACGCCGGTAGAGTTAGAGCAGCCGATGTAGTCGCAGCTGCCATTGAGGATAACGCTCCATGCATTTAAGGCATTGAGGGTGCTCGGGGAGCGGAGCCACCAGGTGACAGCTTTGCCACTGAGATAGGCGATGCGTTTTGCGTCCGTAGCCGCAGTACCGGCGAAATAGGACAGACAAGCCCCGTCAGGGGGGAGATTCTGGCTGGTTGTCACTGTCCCGACTTCATATCCCGAAAGTAAAAATACTTTACAACTCAGTCCATTGGCTCCGCTGTTGACGGTTCCGCTGGTTCCGCTTCCGGGTCTGTAGGGGATTTTCACCTGCTTGATCGCATCCTGGATAGAACTCTCGAAACGGGCTAAGAACGTGCTGTCCAGATACGCCTTGAGCGTACTGTTGGCCCAGTCGTTGAGCTGGGAGCTGTGCCACTGGCGGGTCTCATAGATGTCTTTACGCAGCAGCCACGTTCCGTCACAAGACGCATCGTAAATGCCCGATGGCAATCCCTGATGAACTATGATGTAGTCGGTTGGCGTCCCGCCCTCGATCAGCTTGACGATGGTCCCGACCGGCAGTTCAGACAGCGGGAATCCCAGCATAACCTCCATCTCCACCCGCACCCCGTCATACGGATGCTGCGGCATCTCCCCGGCCTTATAGACCGCGTATACCTTCTTGCGCTGTGCGTCCTCCATAAGCCCGCATTGCAGGTTGATCGTCGCCGGGGAGGTCGTGGCAACGAAGTCCGTCACCGGCTCGGAGAGGGTTAGAATGTTGTAGCTTGCCATCGTGTCACCTCCTAAAGCGGGTCATGGCTTCCGTCTGCATTTGCGGCAGGCGAGATCAGCGTGCTCGCCTGCATGCAGATAACCGGGCGGGTTCCCATTTCCCCGACATACCCCGCACCATATCCCAATACTTCCCCATTTGCGTTGACCTTCCCATAGACGCCGGTAGTCGCATAAGGATATCCTGTCCGCAACCGATAGTTCTGTGCACCTGCCGGGACGCGGCTCTGATTGCTCGTGAAGTATTCAAACCGGATTCCTTCGGCCAATCCCGCCTGATGCACGCTCCCGTCCATCTCCGTGATGGATGGGAGAAAAACATGGTCCGACGAGTGGTTAATCTGTCGACCATTGACATTATCTCCACCGGGGCCGTAATAAGAGCAGGACGGAACGGATACAGGTTGAATCAGACCGGGACGGTCAAACCCCGCAAGATACTCCCCGTTAAGGTATTCCCGCAGGTCCAACCGTTCCCACCATGAGGTGTTGATGCCCTCATTGAGTGAGATATTGGGACGGGTGCTACTCGTTACAGACCACGTTCCCGTGATGGTTTCCAGCATCAGCGGGATGATTTCGGCGTTCCCGTTATAACTGCCCGACACCTTGCGCCACGAGCAGTTCACGCCGCCGCGCGTGACATTGACCAGGGACCCCGTCTCATATTCTCCCAAAGGAATCCCCGCGACGGGCGTCACCCTCGCTACCGCGCCCCCAACCCTCGTCTGAAATCCCAGTTCCCCCCGGATGAACACCCGCACGACATACTCGGTGCCGTTTACCACACCCTCGGTGAGGCTCACCGCGACTGTCGTTTCCGTGTCCTCCGCAAGGGGCGTCACCACCCGTTTCCCTTTAAATGGAGTTTGCGGCACGCCCTCCGACGAGGGGCGGTAGACAGTCCACGCCTCCACACCGGGCGGGGCCGTGTACGCCGCGTGGATTGTCCCCGGCGAGGCCGTCACCACAAGATTCTTCACGTAGTTCGGCACCGTGAGTACGTTATACTGGGATTCCAGGTTTCGCGGGATACCGTATGCCATTACCTGATCACCTCTAACTGCATCGTCAGGTCAACCTCGGGTTTTACGAGATAGCACCGGAAGGTCACGCTTCCCGCCGCCGTCTCGCACTCATCCACAAATCCTGCCATGATCGACTGCTCGATCTTCTCGTCATTCGTCCCCGAGTAGACGGGGCCGAAGATGGGCCGGTCGTCCGCGAGGATTCCCGCAACGGATACCGCCTGCGTGTAAGGACCGTTTCCCGTCCATTTGGTGGCGGGAAGGGAGACTGTGTAGAACTCCGCCGTTGTGGGATTGTCCCATACCTCCACCTTTTCTGCTGTGATTCCGTCCAGTACGGATTTGTTCGTGTGGGTGTGGGCTTTATTCTCAATTTCCTTTGTCTTTCCGTCCACCGCCTCAAAAACGACGCCGATGATCTCGATATCAGCGGCGTCGTCGGGCCCCGGCTTCTTCCATCCATAATTCGCCGTCTGGTTCATGTGCCTTTTTTCACCTCTCCCCACGTCATTGGGACCAGATCGCCCCATGTCGCATAACTCGTCTTCACTTCGCCCCAGGTCACCCACCGATATGCGATCTCTACGATCAGGTTCGCCGGTATCATTTCGTATACCGTGGCATACAGCGGGTTCAAATCCGGCTGTCGGCTCTCGCCGCGGTACCACACCCGCAGGGTGTAGTCCTCGCCGAGTACAACGTCCACCTCCAGCCCCATGTAAGCCTCCACGACCGCCTTGAAGGATTGCAGATTGATCGGCGGCTTCGACATCAGCTTGGCCCGCAAAGCCTCCCGGCGCGCCTGCAAACTGCTGTTGAGCGGGGAGGTGACGCCGAGAATCCGCTCCCACCGCGCGACGCCGGATTCGTCCGCCAGAGTTACGCTTTTGTTGGTCACGCCCGCCTTGATGCGATTAAGCACCTTGTCAAGCTGGATGTTGACGCCGTTGGAAATCACCTTGATTTCAAGGAGTTCCCGCCAGTCATCCGGCAGAAGATGCAGATAATCGGAGGAGTCCCCGTAAAACATCAGGAGGCCACCTCCGTCACCGTAATCGTCCCCACCGTGGGCACCTGGTAGTTCTCGAAGGTTTTGACCAGCGCGATATTTGCCGCCGCACCGTTCATCGTAACCTCTCCGACGTCGAGGATGCTTTCATGGCAGCCGAGGATAGCGGCTACCAACTTGGCGTGGAACACCGTCTGGTCGGTGAACCCCACGTCTTCCACATAGTTCCGCACCGTATTCTCCACCACCGGCCGGACGATCTCGAAACTTGCGCCGGTTTTGAGCCGCAGCGGCGCCGCAACATTCACCGGGAGATCTGTTGAGGTGCCAACCGTGACCGTATGCCAGATCGGCGCGATGCCGTCACCGTTGACGCCCATGAGGCCCTGCACCTTGTTGACCAATTCCTGTGAAGCACGGTTGCCCTGTTCGTCGCCGATCACGAGCCCTACCCGGCCGGGGCCCATCGTCGGGGCGGCGAATACCTGTACGGCCCCGACGCCCTCCACCTCCAGGGTTTTCTGTTCGTAGTCCGAAATGTTCCCGCCGTAGGGAGAGCGCCGCACGGTTGCGTAGAACCGGGCGCGCAGCGCGTCGTCCGTCTCGGTGTCCCGGGCGGCAATGACGGGCTCCGGATCAAGGACGGCGGATCCGAGGCCGTTGAGATTGTCGACCGGAAGCAGCTTCCCCGAATAGAGGTTGCCCTGCGACCCCGCCTGCTCACACTGCGCGTGGTATTCTCCGGGATTCTTCTTTTCACTCAAAGCGAACGTGAGGGAGTTGATGGCAAAGCGGGTACCGATGGGGAAATCCGACGGCTGGCCGTCGGTACCCGTGAGGATGATCTTGCGCAGCGCATATGTGGCCTGCTCGCGGGTAACCCCAAAGTCGTACACCACACGGTCAAGCCAGTCGCCCGTGGAGGTGTCCGCGAAAAGCAGGTCGAAGAGGTAGCCGATCATGTAATTCTGCTGGGCAAGCAGCAGCGCCGCGGGCGCCAGCGCGGTATAGATCACGCTGCCCTCCCGCTTGTCCAGCGTGTCGGGGACGGCTTCCAGCATCTCCCGCAGGATGGATTGATACTCATAGTTTTCAGCCAAGCGGCACACTCCTTTCAATGGAGGCTTCCCCGAAGGCGGTCACCGCCGTAAGGGATACGCGGGCGATTTCACCCCCGAACGTCAGCGCGAAATCTTTGACCCCGATGATGCGGTCATCCTCGAGCAGGGCGTCGGTGATCCGCCGCTCAATGTCCGCCTCGACGTAGGCGGGCCGCCGCTCACCGATCAGCTCGTCCAGCTCCACACCGTAATCGGGAGAAAAGATTTGCCACTGAAAGCGTTCGGTGGTCAGGATCAGCTCGATGGACTGCCGCACCGCATTGAGGCCGTCGATCGTTCCCTCGATGCGCCCGTCATGGATGCGGTAGGTCCTGGAGGGCGCGGACGCCGTCCCCTCGGCGTAGGTTTTCAATACGCTCATACGCCGGTCACCTCGTCTATGATGGAGTATTTGTTGGCCCCGCGCTTCTGAACGACGGCCACCCGCGCGCCGGGGGCGAGGCCGGTTTTGATGGTCACCGGCGCATCGGTGAGCTTGAGCCGCTTTACCTCCACCTTTTTGCCGTTTTCATCCTCTGCCTCGATCTCTTCCAGCCCCTCGGAGAGGTCGCAGGAGAGCAGGCCGGCAATCGTCTGGAGATGCAGGGGGATGTCCACCATATCGAGAGGGACGGGGATGGGGCGGTTGTCAATGACCAGTGAACCACCTGTGTAGGTGGCATACACTACATCGGAGATTTTCTCGTTTTCCACGTAGTTTTTGACGATTCCCTTGAGCGCCTTTGTCAGCTGGGCGAATTCTGCATCCATCGCGGCCACCTCCCAAATATCAGATTCAGGGTCATCTTATAGGGGCTTCCGAATTCATGTGTCGCGGTGTCCACAATCGCCCACAGGTCGATTCCCGTGTCTTTCAGTACCACGCGCACCCCGTTCCCCGCCATCACGCGAGTGTCGCCGAGGCACTCCACCTTGAGGGTCTCGGTCTCGCGGTCCCTGATCTGGAGAAGGAGCTGCGCCAATTCCGCGAGCTGCGCCTCGTTGTAGTTCGCCGTCACCTTCTCATAGAGCGTCAGCTTGCCCCACTCGGCGATGGAGGCGCCGTCCTGAGCTTCGTAGGTGTATCGGGTCCCAAGATCCTTTCGGTCCTTCGCCACCTTGATGTGGTTGTAAGTGTCCTCGTCGATGGACTTCACATACTCAAAATCTGTGGCAAGGCTTTTGTCGCCGATGATAAGCGGCAGCCGCAGGTCAATGGTGTCCCGCAGATCGAGCGCGCCGAAGTTGTCCCGCAGGGTGTACTGGTACCCGTTCCCGTAGAGGTTCTCCTGTATCGACTGGTAAAGCATGTCGAGATAGGTCTGGTTGTCAAACAGGTAGCGCGGCAGCGGGTATTCGGTGCTGTCCACCTGCCCGAGGCGGATTCGGTCCCCATGCGTGGCCCCGACACGGTTAAGAAAGCTGTCCAGCGGTTCCACCTCGCGCAGGATGCTGTTTTTCGCCTTGAGGTACCGCAGCTGGTCGTAGCAGGTACACTTGAACTTGTCGCGGGTCTGCGAGGTCTTGAAGAGCCAGCCGTAAAAGACATTGGAGCCCTCATATGAAAACGTCACGGTGCAGCCGTTCGGATACATTTTTCCTTTCCCCGCCGCATACTCGAAGGTAAGCGTTCCGGGGCCGTTGTTCCACAGCGAAACGTATCGGGCGTTTTCGGCGATCTGTGTGATGTCGGCTCCGTCGACAAGAAGCATGAAAATCACCTCTTTCCTTTCAAAGCGGGCTGTGGTATAATCAAATCCACAGATGGGAGGCGGGAATATGCTGGACCAAAACGACATCCAGATGATCGCGCAGCTGCTGGAGCAGCAGGAGAAAAAGATCATCAATCAGGTGAATGCGATTATTGAAACGAAGGTAACGCCGCAGATACAGTTGATCGCGGAACAGCATGGCGATATCATCGCCCGCCTTGACAAAGTGGACCAGATCGACGGCCACGCCGACCGTATCCGTACTCTGGAACGGGTCACCGCGTCGCATACCGCCGAGATAAAAGAGTTGAAGAAGGCACAGTGAATGAAAGCCGTCCGATAGGGCGGCTTTTTTATTGTAAATGATTTCCTGCCGTGTTATGATGTGGGCAGGAGGTGTTGTTTCGTGCGGCTAAATCCGGATTGCATACGCGACATTTTACTTACGGTAGAAGAAAACACTGGATACCGAGAATCCATGCTGTATGAATCGAACCAAGAATTTGCTCGTTTAAAAAAGTATTCCGAAGATGTCGTGAGGTACCATATGAAACAATGCGACCTTAATGGCTATTTTACAAAGATGCATATACATTTAGGCGACCCGCCATATCAACCGATCGAGATTTTGGATTTATCTCCAGATGGCCATAAGTTTCTCGCGGATATCAAAGTCGATCAGAACTGGAAGAAAACGAAAGCGATTGCAACTCGTGTAGGGTCTTATTCCCTGAATGCGTTGGAGAGTATTGCTTCCGGGGTTACGTCGGCTATGATTGACCGGTATTTCCGTGGCGTTTAAATGCGCTTTTGATCGCCCAACTCATACACTCCCTTACTTCGCAGCGGTCGGGGAGTTTCAGGTCGTGAACGTCTATGTACCGCAGCACTCCTTTCAGGGAGATGCGGTAGACCAACACCCATGTAATAGATATGGCAAAGGCGGGCCACCCCAAGGCAAGTATGAGAGTTTTCATTTAAATTTCCCTTTCTAATGGAGGTGTGGAACATGACAAAATGTAATTTGAATTTAGCGAGGTGTGCGAAATGAAAAATAAGACTCTTGCTAAGATATTGAAGGCATGGGCGGTAACAATACTGATCGTGTCTCCAATTCTTTTTATCACGGCTCTGTTCCTACTCGGCGAACTATTAAATGCAGTGACATCCATCGCAATGTTATTTGCCCTGCTCGCATCTGTCGTTTCGGCTTGTGCGTTCATCGCTTTATCTCGAATTCTTCGAATTGTCGATTATTTAGGGACGGTTATCGCAAGTGATCACGGCGACCTTGACGACGAAGAAGAACTATACGACGATGATTATGAAGCATTGGAGAAGTAGGCTATTTCATACCGGTTTTGGCCTTTACCCTATCTATAGAATCCTGTATGGCGTCTGAGATGGAATCAAACGTTTTTTTAACCCAATCGGTCATAACCCCAACAGATTCTTTAACTCCGCTTCCAACAGCCCCAAGACTTTCACCAAATGTCTCAAGATGGGTGCTCTCACGTGCTCCCGGTATTGCGGGTGGAATTTCATCTATTCCTACGTTGCATGTTAATGGGACTATGTGCGGGCTATTGGTCTGGTGCATTACTCCATTTTCATCTGTCCAGAAATAGTTTATGGCCGGCGGCGGCTTCCCTTGTTGGGCCGCGTCGTTGCCCCGCTTTACCGCATCCTCCCCCACGTCTGACGGCTTATCAAACGTCATTGTCTTTGGCATCTCCGGGATTTTTCCCGGCCGGGAGATCGCGGGTACCCCCGTGGTGCGCACCACTGGCTTCCGGTACTCAGTCAGCTTGACCGTCACGTCATACACTCCCGCGCACGTCTCCGTGGCGTTCACGTCGGTGACGTAGGCCAGTACTGAGGTCTTGTCGTACCCGTTGGTCATCACGAGGCGCTCGGGTTCGTCCGAGCCCATCATGCTTTTCAGATCGGCTATCAGCTCGTGCGCGGGTGCCCACCCGGCGAGCCGGTAGTCGTTTTTTTCTGTCCACTGGCCCTTGACCGTCCATTCCCGCAGCTTCCTGTCGTCTGGAGTGGGGTACTCCCCGAACCCGAGCCCGTTATGGACGGTCACTGGACGGGCAAGGGCCACGTCAACCTTCTCCGCCCCGTAGAGTGTGAGTGGCCCGAAATATACCTTGTAGCTCATCAGTACACTCCTTCCGCATAAGCATCAGCCGCTTCGGTCAAGCTTTCAGCTAATATCGGGATAACCTCGCGGACATCCGCCGTTTTCTCGATGGTCTGCCCGTAGATGTTGACCTGCGGAGCCAGCATCGCCGTGGAGAACTGGGCATAAAATTTTTGACTGGCGGCGTCCAGCAGGTACCGCATATTCTCCTTTTCGATTTCCACCTCGCCGGTCACCTTGATGGGGTCGGTATTGGTGATGTGCGCGTCGATGTCTGCGGTACCCGCAAGTCCCGCGCCCAGTTGATTCTTGATATCCGCGATACTCTGCTTTGTCTCGGTATCCACGCTCTTGGTGACGGCGGAAATCGCGGCGGCGCTGCCGATAAACGCGGCGAGCGCGGCGGCGGCCTTAACCCATCCACCTGTGAGGATTCCAGTCGTGATACCGAGGATCTGCGTCGTCGTGTTCACTACCTTCATGACGCCGTTGTAGATCATCAGCGCGGTCATAACGCCCACCAGCGTCGGCGCGATCCAGTTGAGGTTTTCGACGACCCACGCAATCCCGTTCCCGACGAGCTCCATACCGTTCACCATCACGTTGATGAACGGCTGAAACTTCCCGGCCTCCATATCCGCGTTCAGGCGCTGCATAACGCCGGCAAGGCTCTCCATAACCGGGGTCGCTTCCTCCCCGATGGCCGTTTTGAGATTTGAGGTAAAGACGTTCGTCTGTGTGGTCAGGCCGGTGAAGTTCCGGTCCACAACCTCCTGCGTCGCACCGAACTTGTCGAGGAAACTGCTGATGTAGTCGAACGCGCCCTGTATGTCTCCGGCTCCCGTCAGCTTGCGGATATAATCGCCGCTGATACCGGTAATGCCGTACACTCCGCGCGCGGACACGACGTCCCCCGCAAGCAGCTCCTTGAGGGAGAATACCGCCTGCTGCGCGCCCTTGGTCGGGTCCTTCGCGTACAGGCGCTCGATCATCTTGATGAACTGCTCGATCTGGTTGATGTCACGGGTGACGGTCAGCGCGGAAGTGACGCCTTTGGCGACATCCTCGCGACCCAGCGCGGACACCTCGGCATACCGGCTCACATAATCGTAGAGCTGTGAACCGATCCTGTCGCTGTGCGTCAGCGCCTGGAAGGTCGTCTCCTGGACCTTCTGGAGGGCCGAGAGGTTGACCGCGGCGAACATCCCTTCCAGGGCCTTTTTCCCGAGGTAAGCCGCGGACACCAGTCCGCCGATCTTTGCCGCGAGCCCGCTGACGCCCGTTCCGGCGTTGTCGGCGGAACTTCGGAGGCCGTCCAGCCGCTTCTTGAAAACTTCAGTCGCTTTGTCCGCAAGCTCCTGCTTGCGGGCGAACTCATCCTGTGAATGCAGGATTTTCGTAAGCGCCGCCGTATACCTGTCGTTTAGAGCGAACACCGCCTGCAGGGTCTGAGCCATGGTATCACCTCGGTTTCATTTGGTCTTTCATGTGCTTGGCCGCTACGGCGTCGCTCGCAATGATAAACTGCCGGTCCTTTACCGGCAGGGCCATAAAGTCGCGCGGAAGAATGTTGTGATTCTGCAGGGCGAGGTGGGCGTACAGGTAGTACCCGTCCTCGCCCTGCTCGATCAGTTTTTTATCTCTTCCACCCCTTCAGTGAAGGTGACGTCCACGCCTGAAAACTCGGTGTATGCGCCGAGAATCGCCGACAACTCCGCGCTGGTCGTCATCGCGACTAGCGCGTCGGCGGGCGACAGGACTGGGCGCCCTGCCTTCTTGGAGAGCTTGTCCTGGAAATCCGCGTTGTGGAGGTCGGGCACGACGAGCGCTTCGGCCGCGTAGGCGATCAGGGCGTCGGCGCCGTCCAGCTTCTTGTCTCCCTGCATCCGGCGAAGGATTTCCCGGTCCTCCTCCGCGCTGAGCAGGCGCATCTCGAATTCGTCGGGGTATGGGGAGAGCTTAAAGCGGATATTGGGCTTGCGTTCGGGGTTTAGGAAGCTGTCAAAGCTGTTCATGCGATCACTCCTTGTAGGATTCAATGGTCTGGAAGTCGTCGGCCGTCAGGTCGCTGTCAAAGGTCGTAGCAGTGTCCCCGGAGTCGTCCAGCGTGACCAGACCGATATTTTTGAGGATGACGCCGGTGGCGAGAATCTCCTGCCGGCCGATGCCCGACACACTCGCATAGGCCTGAATCGTAATATCCGGGTAATCCGCGCCGCCGTTCTTCCAGTCCTCAATGGCTTTTACGAGCGCGCTGGTACAGTTGTAGTAGGTGATGCTGCCGGTGATGTTCCCGCCGCGCGCCGCGTGCTGCGTCATGCGCTCCTGCAGGAACCGCTTTTCATCGGGGATCGTTTCAAAGTTGATGTTCATTTTGGATACCAGAAAGGCTTCGTAGCGGCGCCCGTCCACCATCAGGTAGGCCTTCCCGTCATGCCCGGTCGGGATGTCGGAAAGCCGCCGTGTCCTTGCCAATGCCATCTGAGTCCCTCCTTACTGCGACACAACGGTCACGTAGATTTTGTCGATCGCGTCGTTGGGCTTGATGCCGACCTTGACGTCGATCGCGTCGCGCTCGTTTCCGAGCTTTACGGAGATGTCGTCGGCGGAGAAGCCCTGCGGGTCCTCGTCGCTCCTGCGGGCGATGTATCCCCGGTCGACGTATTCCTCCGCCGTCATCTTGGCGATCATGCCCTTGACGAGGTTCCGCCCCTCCACGCTGTTGCGGATGCCGTTCCGGGTCCCCCGGTAACCAATTACCTTCTCCTCCAGCAGGAGCTGCAGGTCCTTGGCGTACTTGTCGTGCGTGCGCACCACGAGGCCCTTGCGCCAGTCTTTGGGGCGGGCGCTCGTATGGGTCGTCAGGCTGTTGATGTCGTAAAGCACCTTGACGGCGCCGTTCCGGAGCACAAACAGGATTTCGCCCGCCTGCGTGCGTGCTTTCTGCTGCTCGATGGTCAGCCGTGTGGAGATGTCGATCCAACCGGCCACGTCGTCGAAACTGGTGGCGCTGTCCGAGATGCCGCACCGGGAAAGAATTCCCGCCATGGTGGCGCACGCCTCGGCGGGGGTCAGCTCGTAATCAGCGGTTTTGCCGCCGACCGTGCTGTGGTAGACCGCCTCGTTGTCCGTGGCCGTCACGCTCTGGACAAGCTGGATCATGTCGCACACCTCGGGGTCGCGCCTCTCCTTGACGTATCCCACGAGCTTCTGCACGTCCTCCGCGCTGGTCCCGGTGTAGGCGATCAGGTTGTATTCGTGCAGCGGCAGCTCCGCAATGAAGCTGTCGATGCTTTCGGCGTCCCCGTCCGCGCCTCCCGTGAGCTTCACGGTCTTTGCCGCGAGCGCGCCCTCGCCCTCAAGCGTGATCAGGCCGTTCGCGGTGAAGCCCGCGGCCGAGGAAACCGTCTGGCTGTCCATCTCCACGGTGTCCAGATAGGTCTTTACCATCCAGCCATCCCCGGACGCCTCGACGATCACCGAGAGGTCGTTCCCGCGCGCGCCGCCGTACATAGCCTTCGCCGTCAGGCCAGAGGAGATCGTCCCCGTTGCCTGCGTCCCTGTGTTGAGGCGGTAGAGGATGAGCCTGTTTGCATGGTTGAGCACTTCGTTTACGAGCTTGAGCGCGGGGTCGGACCGGCGGTAGCCGAGGGATACCCGCGTGTCGTCCGACGGGGACAGTTCTGTCACCTTCGCGCCCCAGGGGAGCGCCAGCGGCATGGCCACCACCCCGGTGACGCCCTGCTGCGCGGCGCGTTCTCCGGCCACGGTTTCCACGCTCACGCCGGGGAGCACTCGTTCGATCATATTGTCACTTCCTTTTTTGCTTTTTCGATATACGGGTCGTCCGGCACCGTCTGCTCCAGCGCCCGGACAATCCCCGTGATGTGGGCTACGCGGTCCGTAACGGCCCCGTTCTTGCGGTAGACTACGTACTCTTCATCCTCCCATGGGAGCCGGTGCAGGCCGCTGTTGAGGGCGTACAGCGCGCCCCGCAGCTCTGTGTCGGACCGGCTGTCCGCGGGCCAGTAGACGAGGTCGAAGCCGAACGTATACTCCGAGAGATCGTCCAGCTTCTGCGCGTTGTGGATCTCGTAGAACCCGACGAAGAGCGCGGGCAGCTTGGCATCCTGCCGGATGGGGCCGGTGTAGACCGCCGCCTCCGGCAGCATCCCTGCGGCCGCCTCCGCGAGCGCAAGCAGCACGCGGTCGGGGATGGTCAGGGTTCCCGCCGCGAGCTTTTTCTTCAGCGCGGCGTCCGGTTTTACATTCACGTTCATGTCAGAACCCCGTTTCCCGTTTGATGCGGTCGATCTCAGCGTCAAAGAGCGCCGGCAGCTGCCGCTCGGCGGCGTTCACGCCTTTCTCAAGCATGAACCGCCCCTCGACCCAGCCGGTGGTTTCCTTCGCCTTATTGACCGTGCGGTGCCCATAGTTGACGTACTGCCCGTACTCGACGTTGTTGCTGTAGCCCGAGATGTGGGCGTTGCCGACCTTGCGGGTCTTGCCGCGCCTCCAGTTGCGGCGCAGGTGGCCGGTCCTGTAAGGCGTTTCGCGCTTGGTGGCCGCCAGACCGGCGTTCGCCTGAGCGGTTACCACCCTGCGGGCGCTCTCGTCGAAATCCGCCAGCAGGCTGTCGAGCTTGAGGCGGAAGTCCGAAAGCGCTTTCCGGTTTTCTGGAGTCATGAGACCACCACACTTTCCAGAGTCACCGCGAGGCTGAGATCGCCCCGCAGCGGCGGTCCCGCCACGCAGGTAAATGTCTGCCCCCTGTGCGTGACGGTGACCGCGTCGCCCTGTCGCAGCTCCGTCTCCGGGGCCAGGTAGAGGGTGTAGAGCGCCGTCGAAGCCGCCGCCGTGTCCATACCGGACTGAGGGGGCAGGGTGGTACGGGAGAGGTGGCAGGGCAGGCCCGTGTAAACCGGAACATCCTCTCCCGCGTCGCTGTCAAAGCGGACGACGTCCGCCCGGTCGTCCCGCAGCATGGAGAGCGCGGCGCGCGCACGGGCCGTCACGTCTGCTGGAATCGCCACGGGGATTCCTCCTTTCGGGGATAGGCACTGCGGTAGCGGTTGAGGTCGGAGGCGTATTCGGAAATAAAGCTGTCCGCTGTGGCCCGCGCAGTTTCCGAGGAGACGGCGAAGGTGACCGTGACATCCCCCTCTGCGATACTCCTGACCTCCCCGGCGCCGCCGGAAGCCGCCCCTGAATCAGCCGTCTGGATATATGCGCCGCACAGCCGGCAGAAGGCACGGAACAGCCCGTCGGGGATATTGTCCGTATTCAGGTAGCTCATGACCTTCTCGGCCATGTCGTCAATCTGCGCCAGCGCCCTGGGGGAGGGGCCGTCCGGGAGCAGGCCCTCCAGTTCCAGGCGCGCGGCCACCTCCGCCGCCGTAAACATTACGGCTCCTTCCGGGGCAGCTTTTTCGGCGCTTTGGCCTCCAACTCGGCGGCTTTGGCCTCGAGCTCGGCAATCCGCTTTTTCGCCGCCTCCAGTTCCTTCAACAGATCGGCGGCGTTCTTTGTCACACCCCGGCGGAGGATGCCGCCGTCCTCCCCGACAAGGTTGTACCCGTCGGAGAGGTATTTCTCGACCGTTTCGTCCGGCACGGTCAGCAGCCGGTTCGCCCGCTGCACCTTTGCCATTACGCGCTCGCCTCCATGTTGATCTGGATGGCGTCAGCCTTCTTGTTGAGGATGAACACGTCCTCGAAGGATTCCTCGTAGTAGACGTACTTGCCCTCGGAGAGCGCGGACGGCTGGTCGAGCTGGGCGAAGGTGTAGGAAACCGGCGTGATGACCGCCAGCGGGTGGATGAGCAGCATGTTGATCTGCTTGGCCGCAGAGGCGACGCTCCAGCCCGTGGTGAACTCATAAAGGGTCTTCATGAGCTCGGACGGCACGACGGTGATGGACACGGTGTCGATGCTCGAGATCATTCGGTTGACGGCGCTCGCGCCGCCCGTGACGCTGACGGTGCGGTAGAACTCCTTGGCCTGCTTGATGATCGTGTCGATCGCCGGGGTGACGTAGAGGATGCGGCCGGAGAGCGGCACGCGCGCCTCGGTCATCTTCTGCATCAGGGCGTCGAAGACCTGAAAGACGTTTTCCACCGTGATGGCGGTCGTGTCGGCGGTCTTAGACTGGCCGGTCCAGTCCGCGTAAATCTTGGAGATCGTGTAGGCGTCCATCTCCGGGAATTTCTGCTCCTGGTTGTACACCTGGGTGATGTTCTGGATCGTGGTCACCATGCCGGTCTGGTCAATGTCCTTGGGATGGACCAGCGTCGACCACTTGCGCTCGTTGGTGAGCACCTTGGGTTCCCAGGCGTTGTTGTAATTGCGGGCAGCGGTTGCGATCGTGTCGCGGTCGGCGTCCACGCGCCCGGTCGTCGAAATGCTGGGGATCTCAATGGTCTTTGCGTTGATCCAGCGGTACCGGCCGTTATTGGGGGTGCTGTACAGCGCGCCGAAGTACAGAACGTAGGGGAACGCCTGCGACAGCGCGCGGGAGTATTCGGTTGCGTAGTTGAGGGCTGCCATGATCAAATCTCTCCTTTACTCTTTCGGTTTGTCCCTCACGCCCATGAAGTTGAACGCGAAGGCATCGCTTCCCGCCGGATTTCCGCCGGCGGGGTTGTAGTACTGCTCGGTCCTGCCTGCCTTGAAGAGGAAGGGCTTCTGTTCCCGCAGGGCGGCGATCTGCTCAGTCAGGCCGGAGACGGTTCCGTCCTCCGAGACGGCGACCTTTCCGAGGTCGAGCGCGGCCATCGTGAGCGCGTCGTCATGGACGTTCTCCTTTGCCACCGCAAGCCTGACGGCCGCGTCCTTCGCCTGCGACTTGATCTTCTCCTGCAGCGCGGCGGTGTCGGCGGCGTGCTTGTCCTTCCACTCCTGCGCGGCTTTCTTGAGTCCCTCCGGGTCGAGCTTCTTGAAGCCGTCAATGGCTTCGTTGGCGGATTTGAGCTGTTCGCGGATGCCCGCCAGCTCGGTTTGCGCCGCGTCGAACTTGCCCTTGTCCACGTACTGGCCGGAGGCGAGGTTCGCAAGCTTCACGTCGGCGCTGCCCTTGAGCTTCTCCGCGAGCTGGTCGTAAGTGAGCGCCGCGTCTCCAAAGATGCTTTTCAAAAATTCCATGTGGTTCCTTCTTTGCCCTCGATTTGATTTATAAACGCGCGGCCACTCCGCGCCCGGGGCTGCCCTGCATTTAAGCGCCGGCAGGGTGGGCGGATTTTTGGGCATAACAAAAGCGCCCCAGCGTAAACTGGCGCGCTTCGGGCACGATCATTTGGTTATTCCGGCTTACCCTCCCGGGGCTTCTCCGGCAGCTTTCGTTCCGGGCGGTGCCTCCCGCCGTCCTCGTCCAGCTCGAAGATCGTATCCTCCGGGTAATCGTCCAGGGATTCCACTTCGCTGAGCTTCACAATTCTCGGTTCCATATCAATTCTCCTCAAAAGAATATTCCAGCCCAAAAGCCTCAGCCAGAGCTGACACAACTTGGTGTTGGTAGATCCGGTTATATTCCGCCACTGAGATTTCGCCTGCTTCACAGCGCGCCCAGACCTTCGGCTCAATGAGCTGCTCCAGCCGAGCATACTCGGCCTCGATCTTTTCGCGGGTATTGAAGGCGGTATCCCAATGCACGGGTGGCCTCAGCCGGTAAACGCCTCCGCTGGTGACAGCCCGCATTTCAGCAAGTCCGCTCACGCGCAGGGTATTGATGTCCGCTGGCGAAAAGGACGTATCTTCGGGGTGGTTGTGTGTTAAAATCCCGCCCCTCATCAGGTCGATTTCGCGGCGAGTAAAGCGCACCGACCGCTCTCCGCCCTTCTTCACAAACAGAGTGGATCCGTCCGGGCCATAGACGATGGCGGTTTCCTTTTTCCCCCGGAGCAGCCGTCCTTCGTCCTGAGAGATTTTGCCCAACTTTTCTTCCACTTCGATTATACCATCCCGGGCGCCGGCGTCAATAAACTTTTCCTTCCACTGCCGGTAGGTCATGCCCGAAGGCACCTCGACCGCGTTTCCATCTCCGTCCCGGGCGAAACGTTCACCATTCCGTTCGATCCCCTCCACCACGGGTACGGTCGTGCAGCGGCACCAGGGATGCATCGGCGGGTAGTTGATCCCGGGCTTCGCGTCCTTCACCGAGAATTCCTTGCCGTCCAGCTCGCCGCATACCTCACAGGTCTTCGTGTCCAGTGCCGCCGTGTACGCATACCGGTCGATCTTGTCCTCCCGGTAAGCGTCGAGCGCCGCCTGCTCGGTCATGTAGGCGCCTTCAGTGTATAAGAGGCGGTACGCCTCCTTCGCCTTGACGCCGAACCGGGCCGCGAGCTCGTCCGCGAAGTCCTGCGGCGGTTTGCCGGTGACGAACATCCGGTTGACCAGCTGCTGGATCTGCGGCTTGAGGTCCTCCGACTGCCGCCACAGGCGCGTGGAGAACATCAGGCCGTCGAAGGGATAGTCGAGCAGCCGCTTGACCGCGGCGTCGTTGATCCGCGCGAACTCCGCGTGGAAGCCGCTGTACTGATCGACGTCGAAGAGCGTCCGGTGGTACTGGTCGGAATAGACCTCCACGGCCGTGCCGCCGATCAACTCCCGCTGGCTGATATAAAGCCGCTCGACCACCGCGTCCATCCGGCATTTGAGCGCCTGGAGGCGGGTCACCCGGGCCTGCATCGAGAGGTTTTCCAGCTCGAGGTTGAAGGTGCTCATGCTGTCGAGCGCCAGCTTGCGGAAGGCCGCGAGGTCGTCCTTGAAATCCCGCAGCTCCGCGAGCGACAGCGCCTTTTGCGCCTCGGAAAGCGACACGGCGTTGTTGCGTGCGTACCGGCCGTAGAAGGCGTCGATCTGCGATTGGATTTCCCGGCGCGCCCGCTCGAAGGACTGCGCGATCGTCTTCTGTGCCTCGGCGATGTCCGCCTCGGCCTTTAAAAACCGGTCCTCGCTGCGCTTCTGCCAGTAGTCCCGGGAGTTCACTGGGCATCACCCTTCCGCGGCGGTTCCGGCGTCTCCCAAAGCTCCCGCTGCTTGGCTTCCTCCTCCGCAAGCAGCTTGAGCTCCTCGTCCGGGTCGGCCACCAGCGGGTTTGCCCGCGCGATGTTCTTCCTGGAGGTGCAGTCCTTCAGGTTGGCGATAATTTGCGAAAGCTCGAGGTCGTCCCGCACCTTGTTGCGCTGCCAAGTCTGTTCCACCGGCGTCTCCTCAGAGACGCCCAGATGCTTCAGCAGCAGGCGCAGGAGCTTTCCGAAGCCTACGCGGAATTCCGTCTCCTTCAGGCCGGCTTTCAGCTCTAGGAAGCCGTACAGGTGGTCGATCACCACGCCCTTGACGTTCCCGAGCTTGTCGGGGTTGATCTCCACGCCCTGCCCCTGCTCATAGATCGCCTTGCGCACCAGCTCAGCCAGTGTATTGCGGGCCTCCACTGGAATATCGATGGAAAGCGTGTCAAGGCCGCTCTTCTGGTCGGAGGAACCCTCCAGGTCGACCACCTTGTAGCGCTTGAGGTCCCCGAGGAACTGGTCGAGATCCTGACCGCCGTAATTTTGCAGCACGAAGATCAGCTGCTGGATGTCCTCGACGTCGTTGATGTATCCGGAGATCACCTTGTCATAGACGTCGATGAGCCCTTTGACCGGTTTGAGATCGTTTTGGTGGAGGTTGTTGTTGGGGAACTCGATAAAAGGGACCGTGCCCCAGCCGTGCCGGAAAACATTGGACTCCGTTTCGGCGCCCGCGTCCACGTCCAGAATGGAAAAGCAGTTGTAGGGTTCAAACTCTTCCGGCAGCGTGGCCGTCGCCCGGTAGGCATAGCAGGCGTCGGCTGTCCAGTATTCACATACGGTCCACCGGTCTCCGCTGTCGTCCATGTCCTCATAACGGCGCAGGACGGCGAGCAGTTCCCGGTCGAGCGTCCTGGCGTAGATGGGGATGATCTGTCGTGCGTCCACCGGCCAGTAGCGAAACCTCCCCGCCGCGTCCTTCCAGATGTGCAGCCACCCCGCCATATTGTTCGAGGCGTCCACCGAAAGGGACTGGCAGACCTTGTTCCACTGCTCTCCCAGAGTGGATTTGATCTTGTCGTTCAGCCCCTTCTCCCCGGTGTCGAACGTCGGGGGATAGGTGAACAGGTAGGCGGCCTCCTGGTTGACCAGCACGGGGTAGAAGCCGTGCGAGATCCGGTTGTCCGCGCGGCGCAGGGGGTTCCCGGCGTCCTCGCCGGGATAGTGGTAGGTGTTGATGGCGTTGTCGCAGCCGTAATACCGCCATGCCTCTTCCGCCTGCTTGACAAACTCGTTATGCTTTTCCAGACGGGCGCGCAGCAGCTTTTTGATTACTTCGATGTCCAATCTATCCCTCCTTCGGCTTGAGAATACGGATTCCCGGCTGCGCCATGATGACCGTGCGCACCATGTAGCGGATGTCGTCCATTGCATGGTCGTTGTCCTTCACGGGCTTGTCCCCGGTTGCTTTGTCGTCCCAGACATAGGCCGGGAACTCCGCGAAGGTGGCCGTGCAGCAATCGTTGAATTTGATGCGTCCGGCGGTCAGGCAGGCCGCCACCTGCCGGATGCCGTCCAGTACGTCGTTGTTCGCCGGGCGGACGCGGAACCGGCCCTTGCGCCGGATAAGCTCGATAAAGGATGCCGCGGACGGGTCGACGATCACCGCCCGGATAGGCTGCTCCCCGGCGAGCGTCTCCAACTCGGCGTAGTATTCGTCGTCCGTCTTTTGCCGGCCGGTCTCCCGGCTGGCCCAGTAATACTCCCGAATGCGGTACCACACGCCGCCGCATTCGCCCCACAGCCCCATGCTCATGGGGTTTACGGTGCCGTAGTCGCAGGAGATGTAGTAAACGCTGTACGCCCGCGGTGCAGCCGGCACGACGTGCAGTTCCTTGTTAAACATCGGGTAGACGATCCCGGTCGCCGCCACCCACATCCCGCGGATGAAGCGGTCGTAGAACACCCCGGAGTAAAGCGAACGGTACCGGTCCTTGATCTTATCCGCAAGCGTCGGGTTGTCGTCCATCGTGAAGTGCAGGTAGAGCGCATGTTTTTCATCCGCCTTTTGAATCCAGTCCTTGTAGAACCAGTGCTGCGGATGCTCGGGGTTGCAGTTGAACCAGAAGCGGGAAGCCTCCACTGAGCAGCGAGCGAGTGCCTGGTCGACGAACGATTGCGGCATGAGCGCCACCTCGTCCAGCAGCACGCCCGCCAGCGTCACGCCCTGAATCAGTGCGGCGGAGCCTTCGTCCTTGCCGCCGAATATGTAGAATCGGTTGGAGCGTCCGGCAAAGGACGCCTCAATTTGATTTTTACTCTGGATTTGGCGAAACGATACCATGCCGCCGAGCGCACCGAGCAGCGGGATGATTACATTGCGCTTGCAGCTCTCGACGGTCTTGCCGCAGACGGCGAAGTTTTCTCCGTCGAATGTGGTCATCGCCCAAAGGACAAATGATACCGACATGGAAAGCGTTTTTCCGGAGCGTACCGCTCCGTCCGCGATAATCGCGTCATACCGCTTCGCCGTCTCCGGGTGCTTCCACCACGTCATCACCTGTAGCTGTTTCGGGCTGAACGCCGAAAACTCCATCCGGGAACGCCTCCTTCGCAGATTCCTCCAGCGCGGCTATCAGGCCGTTGTCGCTTTTCGCATTCGGATCGGGCGCTTCGGGCGGCCTGTCCCGCCACTGGGCCGGCTTCCGGTTCTTCAGCCAGAAGATTTGCGCCGTCGTGTCCGGTGGGATTACCTTTTCCGTGCGGGTGATTTTTTGCCCGTCCTTCTCGCTTTCCTCGACCCGTATCTCGGTATAGCGATAGCCCAGGGCCCGCTTGAGGAGAGCATTTTCGACCTGCCGGTCAACAACATCCTTGCCATGCTTTAAGGCCTCCGAAAGCTCCGGGAATTTGCCCTTCCAGTCGTACAGTGTGGAAGGCGAAATGCCCGCATTATGCGCGATCTGCTCGTCCGTCAGGCCGTCTCGCGCCCATCCCTCGAGGCGCAGGAGGCCGTCTGGGGTTAACCACTCCTGATACTTGCCATTTGCCACATCACCCACCATCCAGTGTTTATCGGCTTTTGCCGCGTAATCATCATGCGGCCCCGCGCCGCCAGTCTCCGAGCGGCGCGAGGCGGTCTTGCGCGGCTGCCCATGCGATCAATTGCCCACCGCGCGGTTGGGGCACTCCGGGGGTTCCCAGGGGGCTCAGGAGGTGCAAAAGGGGAGGGGAGCCGCCGGGGTCGAACCGGCGCAGGATCCACCGGGGACGCCCGGCGATGTCACAACCACAGCTCCCGCAAAAGGAAAGCCCCGCCGGTAAAGGCAGGGCTTCGGCGTATATGCATTAGCATCTACAAAAGCAATTCGTCGCCATACGCTTGCTTTTTAGGTCGTTTCGCTTTTTCTCGCTTTGAATACCATTCTGGCAATTCGCCCCCGTAAGCGGCACGTAATTTCTGCTTCTCGTTTTTGATTGTCTTTATAGCCTCAACTAGCAATTCGGCATTCTTCTCAAGGTATTCCGTTTTGATACGAACAATTTCCCACTCATGTCCGAGTTCATTTCGGATGGCCTTATCCCGCTCATTGTCGAAGTACAGCCTACCCGCATGCAGATACCCATCCACCTCGAGAACAATCTTTAAAGTCGGAAGCATGAAATCGACTTCGTATTTCCCAACTTTAGGGTGAATTTTAGTGTCGAGTTCATTATCAACAAGAATTATGGCAGCAATTATCTCATCTGCACTGTCAAATTTATCTAGGCTTTCTTCCGCATACTCTCCAACGGCTTTTATTGCTTCTTCGTAGTCGTAGATATCTAACGGCTGACGCTCCAGAAGCCTTACTGCTCGTTCAAACATGAGCGACTTTTTCAACCGAACATATTCCTTCTTTTCTGCTTGCCGACGTTTCTCTTCTTTTTCAGCGCAAAGCGCACAGTAGCCCCGCTGTCTTTTGCTCTCCAAGTATTCCGTGGGATGTGTCCCATAATCTTTGTATCTCCAATATTCCTTCCCGGCTTGGAATATTTCCGGAAACACGGTTGCTTCTTCTCCACAAATCCAACACTTGCGCATATCTCCAGCTCCTTCGCCTTTCAGGCTTCATGGGCTTTGCCCATTATAATTATATCAAAATTTTTTAGGACATTCTAGGACATCTTTATCTCATCGAGGGCACGACCATGCAACCGAGTAACATTCCGGTATGCGTAGTTCAGCTCGACGGCAATTCGTTCCCACGTCCACCCGTCTATGTAGCGATACCGCAGCAGCAGCCGCAGCCGCTCGTCCTCAACCGTGCCGATCGCGACCTCGATCTCCTCCCGCAGGCGCACCCGTTCGCCCAGCTGGAGCGTCAGGCGGTTCTGCCACCGCACGATCTTTTCGACGGCCGCCTGCAGCTTGTCCTCGCCGTTCGACCCGCCGCCCGCGGCGCCCATCGTGGTGGTCGTCTTGCGGGACAGGCTTTCCCAGCGCAGGATCTCCTCCTCGGTGCGGCGGATTTCGCGCTCATTGTCGCGGTAGCGGCCGAGGTATGCCTTTTTCTCCTGATTAGTCATTGTCCCTCCAAAACTAGCATTTCTCAGTTCGGCTCGATCTTTACGAAATTGTATGCGGCAATCGCCCCATCCTGCATAACGACTCGGATGATATCCGGATACGGGACACGCGGATTACGGCCGTAGGTTTCCTCGATCGATGTCTCCGGGTATACTCCGATGTGCGACGCCTCACACGCTTTGATTTTTTCCTCGTTGGTCGATGTCCGCCCGCAAAAGTAGCAGGTATAATATTTTTTCGTGGTGATCCCCATTATTCTTCCTCCTTTAATTTTCCACGACTGCAAAAATCGTCTCTATTTTTCCGCTCTGGCCTATTTCCCCGCCTGCACAAAAGTACCCCCTCTGTAAAAACGGGAACCCCGCAATATCTGCACTCCCGGCAATAGCACCCACCAGCGGCATGAACGGGGTCGATTGTATTACTTAGATAGGAATTGCACAATGCCATAACTAGTCGGTAAAACTGGTCTGGTGTCATATTTTCAAGACGCTTAATTAATTCATCCTGTTCATTCATGGCTGTCCCTCCTGTTCCACTTCTCTATTGCTATTTCTTCGCTATAAAAACTATCGCTTGAAAAATCACAACCATGGCACCAAATAAAACCGGTTGTTGTGCTTTCAATTTGCTGTTCTTCGTCTGGAATAAAATTTACTCTATTACTTCCACAAAACGGACAAGGCAAAAGTTCACTCATGGCTGTCCCTCCAAATCCATCTTTGCCCCACAGTAAGGACAAAATTTGTACAAATCTTCTTTCATTTTTAGTCTGTGTTCCGCTTCTTCCGTGCTGTCACAGCCGTTGTAATATGCTTCTCCGCACACGGAACAATCAAAATAATCGTATTCTGTAAAGCGCCAGTATCCATGTATCATAGCTGTCCCTCCTCTGGTGGTTCGGGCAGCGGCATCCAGTGAGTGACACTCTTTCTATTTTCCCCCCACACCCAACCATCCGTTGCTAATTTGTCAAGATATTGTGATCCAACCTTCTTTACGATCAATCGATTTCCTATTGTTACATACCTATCGAATATGAGGACAGTAGTAAAGCGCAACATGCCATCGTCATGAAAAACAAGTCCTGCTTCGTCCTCCGGCAACCGGTCCTTAACGCTTATCCACCCCATCAGCGCACCTCCAAATGTTCTGCAAGTCCCGTCTCCGGGTTCAGCAGGCGGTCGTGGTATTTGCCGTAGTAGTCAATCGCTTTCATCGCTTGGCCTCCTATCTGTTCGCCTCGAAAAACGCCTTCGCGAATCCGGGCGGGGTGATACTGCGCATCATCTTTGTTCGCTCTGACTTACCGCCGTAACACTTCCACATCCTGCTGCCTTCCGTTGGTTCCACCGGGTTCCTGTCCGGAATGTTGAAGCGGCCCCACAGGTGTGTTTTTTTGGTGTACGGGTCTCCGAAATCACACGGGTCGAATGTCATCGTTGGCCGATGCATCCACCTGCGGATTCTCCCAACCGGGTTCTCCAGCGCCCAAAACGTGGGCTGGCTTCGAGCTATAATCTCCAGCACGGCGATCAGAACCCCCATGCTTTCCATAGTTCTCCCGTCCCGGTCTTTTTCGGCGAACCAGCGCGCCCCACTGCTCGCAAATTCCGTGCATGGCGGCGCGGCCAGTATCCCGTATACGCCTTCTGGCGGTATGTAGGTTCTCACATCGTATTCCGGCAGGGTAATCAGCCGAACATCATACCCCGCTTCTTTGTACGGGCGGCTCCAGCTTCCCGTACCGCCGCACAAATCTAAAATGATTTTGTTTCCGTTTTCCATTTCTGCCTCCAATCCCGGAGGCTACCGGTAGCCATCCGCCCGGTTAGCTACGCCGGGCGTTCGTTATTCTTCGATCTCGATCTCCGTCCGGGGATTCTCCCGGTCGTACTCTCCGCGCAGCTCCAGCGTGATGTGCCCGAAGCTGTCGTCCACGATGATCCCCGCCGCCGTCAGCCCATCCAGAATCATCTTCCCGCTGTAGTTGTCCGGGTCCCGCCTTCCCCTTGTGGGGAAGTAGTACGTCAGTCTCACCACGGCTTTTTCAATGGGCTTCTGCGGCCTTGGGCGGCAAAATATGGCGATCATCTCCGCCCACTCGCGCTTCGCCCTCTGGTACTCCCGGAAGTTCGTCCGCCCGATGTACCGGTTGTTGCTTGGAGGGATTTGGGGGATGGTATATTTCATCTCGCGTATTCCTCCATCATGGCGTAGTCCTCGGGTCCCAACCGGACGGCAAGGGCAAGATTCACCGATTCCACCGACCGCCGCAGGATTTCCGCGATCTCCCGGGTATCCATCCCCTCCCGGTTCCACTTCTGGCAGAGGTACACGGTGTCCACGGTGTGTTCCCGGTCCTTGTCCCGCATCGGGGCCCGCGCCGCCATAATCCTGCACTCTGCCGAACAGTAGACCGCCTTGTCCGCCGTCAGGAAGATCTTCCCGCAGTTTCGGCAGACCGCCTCGTGCTTTTGCGCGCGGTGTCTGGCCGCCTCCCGCCTGCGGCCGCATACCCTTGAGCAGCTTATCTGACGGCAGTTCCTCTGGACGAACGACTTCCCGCAGACCGGGCATATCATCGTTTTTCTCATTCCCCGCCTCCGTGTAGCATCCGGTGAATCTTCTCCATGTCGATGGACGACTGGTTCCCCG
Organism: Anaerotruncus massiliensis (ex Togo et al. 2026); assembly: GCF_030825285.1. Lineage (NCBI taxonomy): Bacteria > Bacillati > Bacillota > Clostridia > Eubacteriales > Oscillospiraceae > Anaerotruncus > Anaerotruncus massiliensis (ex Togo et al. 2026). Next base: position 31,450 of record NZ_JAPJQF010000008.1, on the reverse strand, counting down.
TCTGCGCTGATTTGTTCTGCTTCAGCGGCCTCGGCTGCGATCCTGTCCTCCGGTCCTTGCGCCACCAGTTGAGCACCGTCGCATAATGGTCTTTGTACCGCTTCCCATTCGAGGCCATATATCCGTCCAAACTTTCGATGTAGCTTAGAGCCAAGTCTTTACCCAATCGCTGGACAAGGCCCTCGTACTGCTCATCGGTCAACTGGACTTTTCCGAATTCCCCGTAGGTTTTTTTCTCGGGTGCGGGGATATCCCCCGTATATATTTCTTGCTTTCTTACTTTCTTATCTTTCTTACTTTGTTGTTGGTCGTGTGTTAGTTGACTGTTAGCCGCCTGTTGGCCGGGTGTTGCTTCGGGTGTTGCCTCCTGATACTTATCGTAGTTAACCACCGTAAACAAGCTGTATTGCGAGGTCGTCTCGTGTGTTAGCTCGCCTGTTGATTTCAGATGTTTTACCGCCGTGCGAACTCCCTGTAACGACAGACCAAGTTCACCGGATAAGTCCGCATAACTGCACACCCGTTGGCCCCGCTTCACAGTGATCCCCCGCCATTTGCGTTCGAAGTGATTCGCCGTCAAAATCAGGTGCAGAAATAAGCGTAGAGTGTTCGCGTCCTGATACCATTCCCACGTAAGCAGGGAGCGGTACAGTTTGATATATCCGCTCTCCAGCATCCAATCACCGCCTAAAACGGGAGATCATCCGAATCGCCTGTGTCCATCGGCTTATACGACGCGCCTCCGGAATCCCGCGCACCATTCTGCGGCGGTTCCTCACAGCGGATGTTCACGTCCCGGCCCGTGCTCTTCGGCTCTCCGAACTGAACGTTGTCCGCCACGATCTCGACCGCTTTCCGCTTGTTGCCGTTGCGGTCCTCGTAGCTGCGGGTCTGGACAGACCCCTCGACGATGATCATTTTCCCCTTGGAGAAGTACTGTGACACGAACTCCGCCGTGCCCTTCCATGCCACAACGTCCAGAAAATCCGTCTGCCGCTCGCCGTTCCGGTCGATGAACCTTCGCTCCACCGCCACCGTGAACGTGCACACCGCCGTCCCACTTGGCGTCTGACGCAGTTCCGGGTCCGCCGTCAGGCGGCCCATGAGGATGGCTCTATTGATCATATTCCCACTTCCTGTATATCAATTTGGTTTCGTCCCACCCGGGGTAGCGCGCCATGAGATATGCACGGATTTCGGCTTGCAAGGCCCTCCGCGCCCCGCTGTTGTCATAGGAGGTATGACACTTCTCGCAGAGGGTAACGACGTTCTGGGCCACTCCCAGCCCACCGTGTGAGCGCGGGATGTAGTGCGCGTTCGGGGCGGCGTTCGGAGACCCACAGAGGATACAGCATCCGCCGTCCCGCTCCCACACCTCGGCCTTGACCTGCGGAGAGATGTCGCACGCTTTCGTCATGCGGTGCTTCATGAGCCCCACTCCCGCTTCATCCGGGCGAGCTCGTCCGGGCTCTCCGTCTCGATGCCGAGTTCTTCGCACTCCTGTACGATCCCGCCGATGAACCGTGCCATTTCCGCCGTGTCGTATTTGCTGGACCCCTCATAGCACTGGCACTGCATCCCGGCTTTTCCATTGACCACGACGGGCCCCAGTTCCCGGACTACCCGGTAATCACGGCGTAGGATGTCAACCGCTTTCGGTGGAACGATCACATGCATGAATACGCCATACCGCTCGACCATATCCCGATAAAGCGCGTCCTTGTCACTGCCCACGGCGGAGGCGAGCTTTTCAAGAAGCACCCAGCAGTAGGCGTTCGCATCGAGGCTGCGCCGCTCCCGGTGCCTTTTTAGTTCGGCTATGTGCAGCTTCCCTTCCGGCATCTCCCGTACAAATGCCCGCGCTGGCTGGCGGTATTCGCTCGGAACCCGCAGGGAAAGCCATCCGCCCTGCTCATCCAGCTGGAAGCGCGCGGCGTCAAACTTGATCTGCCTCATTGCTTTTTCTGGCAGTCGATGCACAGGGGCCGTCTGTACTTCCTCGCCGAGAAGTCATGCACCTGTACAGTGATCTTTGCGCCGCAGTCCGCGCATTTCAGGATTTGTTCGTCCGTCACCTTCGGGTCTCCCCCTGTGGGACGCTCACGGGTCTGGCTGTATTTCGTCCGGTCTTTGTCCCAGTAGATATCCGCAGCCATACCCAGCGCCTTGCACGCCACGCTGATCGCGTCGGTAAGCGCCATCTTGTAGCACTCGTCAGAGGTATAGGGCCCGTTCTTCTCACTGGCGACGAACATGCTGCCGCCCGTTCCGGGGATGGGCCTGCTCCATTCTCCGTCCTCTTTTATGTACAGGTTGATGTCGCAAAAGGCCGCGATTTCTCCGCCCGCGCCCGGTTCCATCCACTTGTTGACGATCTCGTAATACCACCCCACCCCGCAGGGGCCGAAAACTTCCGTCAGCTTCTTGATCCGCCACATGGGGTTGATATCGGTCATGCCTTTCAGCCGCCCGCCCTGAATGGTCTTCCGGGCGCTCTCAGGGACGATTTTGACCTCATCGTAGATTGCCATATTCCCCATTTTCCCGCCTCCTATATATCGTCGTATTGTTCTTGCTTCTCCCGCAGTTCTTCTTCGAGTGCCTCGATCTCTTCTGCCAACAGATCAAGTTTCCGTTTCTTCCGCTCGATCTCGTTTTCAAGGTCTCCAATATCATCTAACAGGTCCTCCACTATGGGGTTCGGCGGCCTGGGATACCCCCACCGCATGATTGCCTGTATCGTGTAATCGTCCGGGCATCCCATCTTGACACCGCCTCCTAACGGTCTTTCGCTATTACATGCAGCGCCTTTTTTGCCGCATCAAAAAAAGACAGGTAAACATCCTCATGCGGGGTCCCGGCATGCGTTTTATGTACCTTTTCAATAAACTCGGATTCCGTTCCGGAAAAGCAGCCGCACCGGACAAAAATCGTATCGTCCTCCAGAAGGAAGCAATATGTTTTGCGTCGTTCACGACCTGCGCCCTCAAAGGATACAATGGCTTTGAATACATGCCCACTTTCGCAACTGCACCCCGCGCCGAAGCTGCACCCCTCGCCGAAGCGGCACCCCTCGCCGAAACGGCACCCCTCGCCAAAGCTGCACTCCTCGCCGAAGCTGCACTCCTCGCCAAAGCTGCACCCCGCGCCAAAGTTGCACCACTCGCCGAAGCTGCACCACTCGCCGAAGCTACACCTCTCGCCGAAGATACACCCCGCGCCGAAGCGACTGATTTCCGTATAATCCCCAGATGGGCAAATCAGACGCCCATAATCATCCCGCTCGAAATTCTCCATGTCTTCCAGCGTATACTTCTTCACTTTTGTCCTCCTTTGTGAATCGCAGGGCTTGACATCTCACATATTTTCGCGTTACACTTTAAGTACAGATATTTTTCTCGTGCGCCTTGTCGGTGTCCTACCACCGCGGGGCGCTATCTTTTTGCGCTGCGCCAGAGCGCGAGAAACAGGATCACGCCGGCTGCCAGCTCGCTGATGAGCATGCAGAGGTGTTGTTGAGTGATGCGGATTGTGATGATCCAGGTGCCGATTGTGTCTCCTCCTTTCGATATACATTTCAACGCCTGATACCACGATCATGAAGACCGCCAGCGGGCCCGCGATTGCCGCGAAGGTGACAAGGTTGTCCATCATGCTGGGGCCTCCTTCGTATCTCCGCGCATGAACTGGATAAACGCCAGCCGGGGTATTTTCACACGGGTTCCGACGCAGATTACAGGAAATCCGAGACGAGCAGGATTTCCACGAGCTTCCAACCTTATGTAATGCGGATCGCAGCTGAGGCAACTAGCTACCTGCTCCGGGGTCAATGTGTCCCGGTCTAGGGCCTCGATTTGTCGCAGCGTCATAATTGGCACCCTCCTTTCCCGCTTTGGGGAGGTTTCTTTAATTACTATTAAGTTCCATTTGTGGACGCTAGCTTAAAAAAACAGACGATACCAGCGCAGGGTCATCGATATTCAAGGCGCGCGCCATATCCTTAATTTCGGATGCATCTGGAAGTTGCCTCCCGTTCACAATGCGGTTTGTTTTACTATAGCACCATCCAATTTCTTTGGAAAAGGCAGATATGCTTCCGAACTTCGAAATCACAATTCCTTTTAGATTTATAATCTTGTCCACCTCTCCACCTCCAATCCGTTGTTCCGTTTGTGGACGGTTATATATTAACACAAGTCTGTTGTGCTGTCAACCCGTTTGTGGACAATTTTGTTTTTTTTCGGTTTTTCTAGTTGTATTTGTGGTCATAATATGATAAACTCAATTGCATAAGGGAGGTGACGGCGATGACGATGAAGATTATTTCTGATTTTTCAAAAAGATTTTCTGAACTCGTAGGCGATTCGAGTTATACCCAAGTTGGGAACGAAATCGGGTTATCAAAGCAAACCGTAAGTGCTTATATCAAAGGGGAGAGATCACCCAAAAAGCCAACAATTCAAGCTATCTCAACTCATTATGGTGTGAATCCTCTTTGGCTACTTGGATACGATCAGCCAAAATATATCGAAAAGAAGCCCACCACCGTTGCTGATGATGGGCTGTCTGATATAAAGCGTTCAGTAATAGAACAAATCAAGCTTATGGATGATGATACTGTAGAGGCTCTGTCTCGAATTGCAGATTCAATTCTTGCCGCACGCGAAAAATAAATAACCTCATTTCTTCAATTGTAAAGGATTGAATATTTTCAATAAGGGAATATCGTCTTGCGTCCTGTAAGCCGCAAGACGCGTCTTCTACAGCTTTGGCACTACGGGGAGAAGTTATGACGTTTATACGATCAGCAGGCGCAAGGCTGCACACATTGTTGTTATGTATACATATATCACTACCCTGACCGTTCATTTTGGTACCGCCTCCTTTTGTGCCAAAGGGACCGGGGCTCCGTCAATCCCGTCGTTGTTGTTTTGTCTTGCCTCATAATTTTACCATATTCAACAAATATTTTCATTGGTAATTTTTGTTTTGTTGTTAAATTCACAAAACATATGTTCTTCTTTGTGGACTTTCATTTTATCACAACCTTTAGTGGTAATCAAGCGGCAAAAAATACAAATGTGGATAATCCTTTTTGACTTTACTGCGCCGCTTACAGATAAGCGCATCGCCAGTGTTGACATAATATCATTTTTACTGTCCGTTAAGTTGGACACCCGAATTTTCGAGAACTGTAACATCTGCCATTGGAGGCGAAATATATGATCTGTGTGAAGTGCAAAAAGGAAATACCGGATGAATCCGTATTTTGCCTCCACTGTGGATGGGAGCAATCCAAGCGGGCGCCCCAGCGCAAAACCAAGAGCCGCGGGAATGGAACGGGGTCGATCTACCAACTCCCAGACGGCCGCTACAAGGTTGAGGTTGTGTTGGGCTGGGAGGCCGACCCCGAGACGCAGAAGGTCAAGAAAAAGCGCCGGACGGGGGTGTTTACTAAAAAGAAGGACGCCATCGCTGCGATTCCGAAGCTGTCCTGCAAAAAGGAAGAACGGCCTATCAATTTTCAAACACTTTATGCCGAATGGTCAGGGATACACTATCAAGCAATTTCAAAATCAAAGGAAACCGCCTACAAAATCGCATATAAAAAGTGCGCGTCTCTTTACTGGACCGACATAAAAGATATTCGGTTGTCGGAGATGCAGCGAGTCGTTGACGAGAAGGGGAGCAGCTTTTACACCAAACGCGACATCCGCGATCTGATGAGCCTCATGTGGCAATATGCGATGAAAAACGACTGGGTTGAAAAAAATTATGCGCAGTTCATTACCCTCCCTCAGCTTGAGGAAGGGGAGAAGAACCCATTTACTGGCGAGGAACTTCAGGCGCTGTGGAAGGACTATGCAGACGGAAATGCGTTTACTGGCTACATCTTGTTGATGTCTTATAGCGGGATGATGCCGGGGGAACTATTCATTGCCAAAAAGAACATGATAGATTGGGAGAAACGCACGATCCTCGGGTGTGGCTTAAAAACCAAAAAGCGCAAAGAAACCCCGCTGGTCATCGCAGACATTATTTTGCCGGTGCTGCATGACCTCTGCGAACACTCGGCAAGCGAGAAACTGCTGACCATGAATAAGGACAATTTCTACAGCCAGTTCCACGAGACGATGCGGCGATGTGGTTTCGTGACGGAGCACACCCCGTACGATTGCCGGCACTCGACAGCGACAGCGCTCGCTCTTGCCGACATCCCGGCGGCTGTTATCCAGAAGGTTATGAGGCACTCGAAATTCTCTACCACCGAACGGTATATCCACGTTGATGCGGCTCCTATGTTGGACGCGATCAACAAAATTTAGCGGGTTTTTAAGTGGGAATAGAGTGGGAATAGGCTGAATTTCAGCACACTTTTTCAAACCATTTCAGACAAATAAAAAACCCGCATGACAGCCATCAAACTGGCTTATCATGCGGGTTTTGGCGGAGATGGAGAGATTCGAACTCTCGCGCCCGTTTCCAGACCTACTCCCTTAGCAGGGGAGCCCCTTCACCGACTTGGGTACATCTCCAAATGGGTGGCGCGTCCAGGATATTTAGTTGTGGAGGGGATGTTGGCGGAGAGAGTGGGATTCGAACCCACGGCTCTTTCGAGTCACCGGTTTTCAAGACCGGCTCCTTAAACCGCTCGGACATCTCTCCGTACGTAACGCCAATCATAATACCATATTTATGGGGACAAGTCAAGTGGTTTCCCCGCGCGGAGCGCGGCGGCGGGCGGATTTTTTGCCCGGGGCGCGGCGCTTGGCGGCGGGCTTTTTGCGCACCGAGAAGCCGAAGGTGCCGAGGCTTTTCCCCAGCGCGAAGTATTCCCCGTGGGCGTAGGCGGCAAGCCCCGCGGAGCCCAGGTGCAGCTTGCCGGCGCGGTCGATGAGGGAGGGGTCGACGCCGACGGCGACGATCTCGGCGAGAAACATGTCGTGGGAGCCGAGCGGCAGCACCTGCCGCACGACACATTCGAGCGAGAGGGGACACTCGGCGACCGAGGGGGCCGACACCTTGCCGGAGGCCTCGGGGGTGAGGCCGCAGGCGGAGAACTTGTCAAGGTCGCGGCCGGAACGCACGCCGCAGAAATCGGTGGCGCGCACGAGCGCGGCGGTCGTGAGGTTGACGACGAACTCCCCCGTCTCGGAGATCAGCCCGTGGGAATACCGTTCGGGGCGCACCGAGACATAGGTCATGGCGGGATTCGTATTTACGATGCCCGTCCACGCGACGGTCAAAAGGTTCGGCTTTTCGAGCGTTCCGCAGGAGACGAGCGCGGGCGGCACGGGCGCGAGCAGCGTCCCCGGCTTCCAAAGCAGCTTCGGCATGTATAGGTTCCGCCCTTTCCGGTCAATTTATCCTTAGTATACCATCATTCCGCCGCAAGGTGCAACGTTTTACGGATTTCTTTGGTAGACAAGCCCAATTTGGACGGGTATAATTGTAGTCAGACGGACCGCGGCCGGTGCCCGGGCACCGGAGGAACGGCCGGACCGGCGGCGTCAATTTCGCCGGGGCTTGCCCGGTTGGGGAAGCCGGAAAGAAAGCGGGAAGGGATGACCTCCAATGAAGGATGGACTGATCAAGGCGGCGGTGGGCACGCCGGAAATCCGGGTGGCGGACTGCACCTACAACGCGGCGTCGGCCGCTGCGGCGGCCAGGCGCGCCGCGATGGAGGGCGTGCGGATTTTGGCGCTGCCCGAGCTCTGCCTGACGGGGTACACCTGCGGCGACCTCTTCCTGCAGGACACGCTGATCGAGGGGGCGTATGCCGCCCTCGAGACGGTGCGCCGGGAGACGGAGGACCTCGACATGCTCCTGGCGGTGGGGCTGCCGGTTATGTGGCACGGAAAGCTCTACAACTGCGCGGCGGTCCTTTGCCGCGGGGAGGTGCTCGGGCTGGTGCCCAAGACCCATCTGCCCAACTACGGCGAATATTATGAAAAACGGTGGTTCGCCCCCGCGCCGGAGGAGAACGGCTATCTGACGGGCGTCTTTGGGGAGGACGTGATCCCCTTCGGCGCGAAGCAGCTCTTCCACTGCGAGGAGCTGCCTGGGCTGGTGCTCGGCGTCGAGGTGTGCGAGGACCTGTGGGCGCCCTGCCCGCCGTCGATCACGCTCGCGCAGGCGGGCGCGACGGTGCTTGTGAACCTTTCGGCGGGGGACGAGACGGTCGGCAAGGCCGCCTACCGCCGGGAGCTGGTGAAGAACCAGTCAGCGAGGCTCGTCTGCGGCTACCTCTATGCCAACGCGGGCGAGGGGGAGTCGACCACCGACATGGTCTTTTCGGGGCACGGGCTCATCGCGGAGGACGGCGCGCTGCTCGCGGAGAAGCCGCCCTTTACCGGCGGGTTCGCCGTCACCGACCTGGACATCGGCCGGATCACCGCCGAGCGCAGGCGGCTGACCACCTTCCCGGCCGCCGTCCGCGAGGGCTACCTGAGCAGCACCTTCTCCCTCTCCCCATGCGAGACGCCGCTCACCCGGACGGTGCCGCGGCACCCCTTCCTGCCTTCGCCGGAGGAACGGGACGGCTGCTGCGAGCAGGTCCTGCAGATCCAGTCGCGCGGGCTTGCACGGCGGCTCGCCCACTCGGGCGCGAAGACCGCCGTCGTGGGCATCTCGGGCGGGCTCGATTCGGCGCTCGCCCTGCTCGCGGCGGTGCGCGCGGCCGATCTGCTCGGCCGTCCGCGCGCCAGCGTGCAGGCGGTGACAATGCCCGGCTTTGGCACGACCGCTCGCACGAAGGGCAACGCGGAACTCCTCTGCGAACGGCTCGGCGTGAGCTTCTCCTGCGTGGATATCGCGGACGCGGTCGGCGTGCACTTCCGCGACATCGGTCAGGACCCCGGCCTGCGCGACGTGACCTATGAAAACGCGCAGGCGCGCGAGCGCACCCAGGTGCTGATGGACATCGCCAACCGCGCGGGCGGGCTGGTGGTCGGCACGGGGGACCTCTCCGAGCTGGCGCTCGGCTGGGCCACCTACAACGGCGACCACATGTCGATGTACGGAGTCAACGCGTCGGTGCCCAAGACGCTGGTGCGGGAGCTCGTGGCATACGAGGCGGACCGCGCCGGCGATCCGGTCCTCACAAAAGTGCTGCGCGACATCCTCGACACCCCGGTGAGCCCCGAGCTGCTCCCGCCCGCCGAGGGGGAGATCGGGCAGAAGACGGAGGATCTCGTGGGGCCCTACGAGCTGCACGACTTTTTCCTCTACTACCTCGTGCGCTGGGGATTTTCCCCCCGCAAGATCCTGCGCCTCGCCCTGCGCGCCTTCGACGGCCAATACGGGCGCGAAACGATCCTCCACTGGCTGCGGACCTTCTGCCGCAGGTTTTTCGCGCAGCAGTTCAAACGCTCCTGCCTGCCCGACGGGCCGAAGATCGGTTCGGTCTCCCTCTCGCCGCGCGGCGACTGGCGGATGCCGAGCGACGCGGCCGCCTCCCTCTGGCTCGCGGAGCTCGACGCGCTCTCCTGATCCCGCGACACAGCCTCCCGGCCCCCGCACAGCGGGGGCCGGGAGGCTTTTTTGACGCGCCCGGACGGGCTGAGGGGAAACCGGCGCCTGCTAAAAAATCGCATATTTTGGCCTTTTCATTGTAAAGACTTTCCAGCGGGCGGGTGGTAGGATAAAAACACCGAAAGGGAGAAACACCCGAATCTGCGAGAAGGAGAAAAGAAAAATGAAAAAGAGAATCCTGGCAATCGTCCTGGCAGTGTGCATGGCGTCCATGGTGTTCGCGGGGTGCGGCAGCGAGCCCGCGGCGGCTCCGGCCCCGGCCGATACGCCCGCCTCCGCCGACGCGGCCCCGGCTCCTGCCGAGCCTGCCGCCAAGCCCGCCAACGACAAGCTCGTCGTCGGGTTCGCGCAGATCGGACAGGAGTCCGGCTGGCGTGACGCCGAGACCCAGTCCATCCAGTTCTACGCGGGCCAGAACATCGACACGATCGACCTCAAGTTCGCGGACGCGCAGCAGAAACAGGAAAACCAGATCAAGGCGATCAAATCGTTCATCGACATGGGCGTCGACGTCATCGGGCTCGCCCCCGTCGTGGAAACCGGCTGGGACGCGGTCTTCACCGAGGCCAAGGAGGCCGGCATCCCGATCGTGCTCGTCGACCGCAAGGCTGACGTTCCCGAGGACCTCTACGCGACCTTCATCGGCTCCGACTTCATCAAGGAGGGCAACGACGGCGCCGACGAGATGGCGCGCCTGCTCGACAACAAGGGCAAGATCGTCGAGCTTGAGGGCACTGTGGGCGCCTCCGCGGCCAACGACCGCAAGAAGGGCTTCGACGACCAGATCGCGGCCAAATATCCCGACATTGAGATCCTCGCCTCCCAGACCGGCGACTTTACCCGTGCGAAGGGCAAAGAGGTCATGGAGTCCTTCCTGAAGACCTACGGCAGCGAGATCCAGGGCGTTTTCGCCCACAACGACGACATGATGCTCGGCGCGATCGAAGCGATCAAGGAAGCCGGACTCAAGCCGGGCGTCGACATCAAGACCGTCTCCTGCGACGGCGTCAAGGGCATCTTTGAGGCGATGGCCGCCGGCGAGGCGAACGTCACCGTCGAGTGCAACCCGCTGCTCGGACCCCAGTTCTTCGAGACCTGCGCCAAGCTCAAGGCCGGCGAGACGGTTGAGAAGTGGATCAAATCCGAAGAGGGCGTCTACCGCGCCGAAACCGCGGCCGAGGACCTGCCGAACCGCGTCTACTGATCCAAGTCTTTTCATTCTTTCTTCCCAACACGAATAGAAACGTTGAAATCCGCTCCGGCGCTGGGTCGGAGCGGATTTCGACAGTCATGCAGGAATAGCGAGAGGAGGATACGGCGATGGATGCGGAAAAGCTGCTTCTGCGCATGGAGCACATCTCCAAGCGGTTCCCGGCGGTCGTGGCGCTGGACAACGTGGAGTTTTCCCTGCGCGCGGGGGAGATTCACGCGCTGCTCGGCGAAAACGGCGCGGGCAAATCCACGCTGATCAAGGTGCTGACCGGCGTGGAACAGCGCGACAGCGGGACCGTCTGGCTGGAGGGGAAGGAGATCTTCCCCCGGACCCCGCAGGAGGCGCAGGAGACCGGCATCAGCACGGTGTATCAGGAGGTCAATCTCTGCCCCAACCTGTCGGTGGCGGAGAACATCTATATCGGCCGCGAGCCCCGCAGGGCGGGGCGCATCGACTGGAAAACCATCAACCGGAAGGCGGCGGAGCTGCTCGGCCGGTTTAATCTGAATATCGACGTCACCCAGAACCTCGACGCCTATTCGGTCGCGGTGCAGCAGATGGTCGCCATCGCGCGCGCCGTCGACATTTCGGCCCGGGTGCTCATCCTCGACGAGCCGACCTCGAGCCTCACGGCGGTCGAGGTGCAAAAGCTCTTCGAGATCATGCGGATGCTCAAAAGCCAGGGCATGGGCATCATCTTCGTCACCCACTTCCTCGACCAGGTCTACGAGGTCACCGACACGATCACCGTGCTGCGCAACGGCGAATATGTCGGCACCTACGCGACCGCCGAGCTGCCGCGGGTCCAGCTGGTCGGCAAGATGATCGGCAAGGAGTACGCCGAGCTCGAGGGCAGCGCCGCCGTGAAGGGCGGCGAGGAGCGGATGGGCGAGGTGCTCGTGGAGCTGCGCGGGGCGGGCTCCGCCTCGATCCCGGACGTGAACCTCGAGATCCGCCGGGGCGAGGTGCTCGGCCTCTCCGGGCTGCTCGGCTCGGGGCGCAGCGAGACCGCCCGGCTCATCTTCGGCGTCGACCGGATGGAGCGGGGGGAGGTCGACGTGCGGGGCAGGAAGACGGAGGTGCGCGGCACCCTCGCGGCGATCCGCAGTGGATTCGCCTTCTGCCCCGAGAACCGCAAGACGGAGGGCATTGTGGGGGATTTGACCATCCGCGAAAACATCGTCCTCGCCCTCCAGACCAAGCGGGGGATGCTGCGGGCGATCTCCCGCGCGGAGGCGGAGAAGATCGCGGACGAGTACATCGAAAAGCTCGCGATCAAGACCCCCTCGCAGGACCAGCTGATCCGCAACCTGTCGGGCGGCAACCAGCAGAAGGTCATCCTCGCCCGCTGGCTTGCCACCAACCCCGACCTGCTGATGCTCGACGAGCCGACGCGCGGCATCGACATCGGCACCAAGGCGGAGATCCAGAAGATCGTCATCCAGCTGGCCGAGGAGGGCATGGCGCTCATCTTCATCTCGTCCGAAATCGACGAGATGCTGCGCTGCTGCAACCGCATGGCGGTGCTGCGGGACAAGGTGAAGGTCGCCGAGCTCTCCGGGGAGGAGATCTCCGAGGCGGCCATCATGAATCTGATCGCGGGAGGTGCGCAGAATGAACAGCCGGCTTAAAAAGCTCACGAAGTGCCAGTCCTTCTGGCCGCTGATGGTGCTGCTCGCCATCCTGCTCGTCAACGGCGTCGTGTCGGGCGGCGCCTTCTTCCAGATGAGGATCGTCGACGGCCACCTCTACGGCAGGCTCATCGACATCCTGCGCAACGGCTCCAAGCTCATGCTGCTCGCGACCGGCATGACGATGGTACTCGCCACCGGCGGCACCGACATCTCGGTCGGGTCGGTCATGGCGATTTCGGGCGCGATCGCCTGCTCGGTCGTCGACGGGCGCATCCTGTCGTCGCTCGGCGGCAGCGTCACGGCCGCGGTGCTCATCGCGGTGCTCGCGGGTGTCCTCTGCGGCGCGTGGAACGGGCTGCTCGTCTCCAAGATCAAGATCCAGCCGATCGTCGCCACGATGATCCTCATGGTGGCGGGGCGCGGCATCGCGCAGCTTATCACCGACGGCAAGATCGTCACCGTCAATTCGGACGCCTACTACTTCATCAACGGCGGCTACATCCTCGGACTGCCCTTTCCCCTCTTCATCGTCGGGTTCTTCGTGCTGCTCATCATGCTCTTCACCAAGAAGACCGCGTTCGGGCTCTTCGTCGAATCGACCGGCTGCAACCCGGTGTCGAGCCGGTTCGCGGGCATCAACGTCGACCGGGTGAAGCTGGTCATCTACACCTTCTGCGGCGCGATGGCGGCCATCGCGGGACTCATCGAGTCGGCGGGCATCAAGGGCGCCGACTGCAACAACGCCGGCCTGATGATCGAGATGGACGCGATCCTCGCGGTCGCGATCGGCGGCACCTCCCTCGCGGGCGGGCGGTTCTCGATCCCCGCCTCGATCGTCGGCGCGCTGATCATCCAGTCGATCACCACCTCGGTCTACGCGATGGGCGTCGCCCCCGAGGTCACGCAGGTGGTCAAGGCCCTCATCGTCGTCGCGATCTGCCTGGCGCAGTCGAAGAAGTTCAAGGCCGCCGTCGCGGCCAGGCTGACCTCCCGGAAGGCGGTGAGCGCGGCGTGAGCACACTGGAAAAAACAAGGCGCAGGGGCGGGATCAAAAACGTCTCCCTCTTCATCACCGTCATCCTCTTCGTGGGGCTGTTCGCGGCGGGGTCGGTCAGATACGACCGCTTCCTCTCCCTCTCCACCTTCTTGAACCTCTTCAACGACAACGCCTACCTCATCATCGTCTCGGTCGGCATCACCTTCGTGCTGCTGACCGGAGGCATCGACATCTCGGTCGCCTCCACTCTCGCGTTTACCTGCGTCTTCTCCGCCTTCCTGCTGCGGCTGGGAGTGCCCGCCTTCGTGGTCATCCCGCTGGTGCTGCTCATCGGGCTGGGCGTCGGCGCGCTGATGGGCTTCCTCATCCACAGCTACGATCTCCAGCCCTTCATCGTCACCCTCGCGGGGCAGTTCTTCATGCGCGGGCTGTGCGCGGTGATCAGCACCGAGTCGATCCCCATCTCCGACGGCTTCTACAAGAGCATGGCGCTGGGCAAGGTCGCCTTCGGCAAGGCGAAGCTCTATTACTACGTGTTCATCGCGCTGGCGGTCGTGGCGCTCGCCTACTACGTGCTCAAATACACCAAGTTCGGCCGCGGGGTCTACGCGGTGGGCGGCGGCGAGCAGTCGGCGGTGCTCATGGGGCTTCCGGTGGCGCGCACCAAGATCTCCGTCTACGCGATCAGCGGCTTCTGCGCGGCGCTGGCCGGCGTGGTGTTCAGCTTCTACACGCTGGCGGGCTATTCGCTCCAGAACATGGGCCTCGAGCTCGACGCGATCTCCTCGGCGGTCATCGGCGGCACGCTGCTCACCGGCGGTGTCGGCACCGTGATCGGCACGATGTTCGGCGTGCTCATCCAGGGCGTCATCCAGACGATCGTCACCTACCAGAACCTCAACACCTGGTGGACCAAGGTCACGATCGCGGCGCTGCTCTGCGTCTTCATCGTCATCCAGCGGATCATCGCCATCCGCGCGGAAAAGCTTAAAAACAAGGGTTAACGCGGGCTTCGCGTGACTGCCGGTCCGGCCGCTTTGACAAAAGCGGCCGGACAATCTTGGTTATATTGAACCTGCCGCGAAAGCGGTTTTTCCGCTATAATGGAAAAGTCCGGAAAAACGGGAAAGGGGGACGCGCGATGAGGCGGCTTTGGGAGCTCTTCCAGAACAACCGGTTTCGCAACAAGATGGCGATCACCTACGTCTTTATGGCGCTCATCCCCCTGGTCATCTTCGCCGCGGTGAGCGCGGGGGTCTTCCTGTCGCAGGCGCGGCAGACGACGATGGCCCACACCGCGCAGATCACCGGGCAGGTGAGCAACTCGATCGACATGTACATCAGCACGATCGACAAGATGGCCGATTACCTGACCTGCATGCTCCAGCGCAGCGGGATGCTCGAGGACGCGGCGGCGTGGGAACGGATGCAGACGCCCGTCTCGAGCACCCTCAGCGACATCGCGCGCTCCCACCCCGAGATCGCGGGCATCCTGATCGCCACCGAGCAGGACGACAGCGTGAGCACGGGGATGAGCCGCATCTCCCGCGACCCCTTCACGGGCGAGAACTGGTACCGGCTGGCGTCGACCGAGCCCGACCGGGTGGTGCTGGTGGGCAGCACGACGGGGCGGAACATCGTCACCAAGCAGGACTACAGCGCGGACAACGTCTTTTCGCTGGCCAAGGCGGTCAAGGACCGCCGGACGGGCGAGGTGCGCGGGGTCATCCTCTTCGACGTGAGCCACGAGATCATCACCGACTCGATCAAGAACGTGACAATCGGGGAGAAGGGGTTCGTCTTTGTCGTCGACTCCGACGACAACATGGTCTTCACCCCCGTCAACGAGATCGTCTACCGCGTCGACCCCGCCTGGCTCGACGGGGACGCGGGCGTCCCGGTGACCGCGCAGATCGCGGGCGGGCGCTACCAGATCCGCTACGAGCAGAGCGGCTTTACCGGCTGGAAGACGGTGGGCGTCTTTTCCCTCGACGAGGTCATGGGCGGCATCAACACGATCGTCTATGTGCTCATCCTCTGCATCGTCGGGACGGGCGCGCTGGTGCTCTTCGTATCGCTCCAGCTCGCCAACTCGGTCACCAAGCCGATCTCCAAGCTCCAGAAGCTCATGAAGCAGGCGGAGTCGGGCGACCTGTCCGTGCGGTTCAACAGCCTCTACAGCGACGAGATCGGCGACCTCGGCCACAGCTTCAACCATATGATCCACCGCATCGACCACCTGATCCACCGGGTGTACGAGGAGCAGCAGAGCAAGCGGGACGCCGAGCTCAAGAGCCTGCAGGAGCAGATCAAGCCCCACTTCCTCTACAACACCCTCGACACGATCAGCTGGATGGCGCGCGACTACGGCGCCGACGACATCGTGAGGCTGGTCGACGCGCTCACCAGCATGTTCCGCATCGGCCTCTCCCACGGCAAGGACTTCATCAGCGTGCAGGAGGAGATTACCCACGTCTCCAACTACCTCTATATCCAGAAGATCCGCTACAAGGACAAGCTCAATTACGCGGTCGACGTCCCGGCCGAGCTTTCGGGCTGCCTCGTGCCCAAGCTGATTTTGCAGCCGCTCGTCGAAAACGCCATCTACCACGGCATCAAGCAGAAGCGGGGCGGCGGCACGATCGCCGTCACGGGGCGGATGTCGGAGGAGGGGCTTCGCATCACCGTGCGGGACGACGGCGCGGGCATGCCGCCCGAACGCCTCGCGGCGCTGCGGGAACAGCTCAAAAAGCCGCTCGACGAGATGGAGAAGACGAGCTTCGGGCTCTTCTACATCGCGGAGCGCATCCGGCTGTGCTACGGGGACCGCTACGGGATATCGCTTGACAGCACGCCGGGGGAGGGCACGACGGTGACGGTCTCGCTGCCCGCCCGGGCGGAATTGATCAACCGGGAGGTTTTCCATGTATAAGGCATTGATCGCGGATGACGAGGAGATCATCCGGAGTGGCCTTTCTCGGCTGCTCGCAAGGGACCCGGACTTTGAAGTCGCCGCGCTGGCGGAGGACGGGGAGCAGGCGCTCGAGCTGGCCGCCGAGCGCCTGCCCGACCTGCTGCTCGTCGACATCAACATGCCCTTTTTGAACGGGCTGGAATTCATCGAGCGGCTCGAGGGGGTGCTGCGGGGCGCGGTCATCATCGTCATCACCGGCTACGACGATTTTTCCTACGCGCAGCAGGCGCTGCGGCTGGGGGTGTTCGACTACCTGCTCAAGCCGGTGATGGAGGACGCGTTCTACGACGCGGTCGGGCGCGCCAAGCAGCAGCTCCAGACCAACCGCAGGCAGGTCAAATACCTCGACTGGGCGCGCATGCAGCTCGAAAAGAACCGCTCGTCGCTCGTCGCCGCCTTCCTCGACGGCTGGCTTGAGGGGCGGTACAGCGAGCCGGAGGTGGCCGAGCAGCTCGGCTACCTCGGCATCTCCATCCCCGAGCCCTACGGCGTCACGGTCGCGCACCTCTCGGTGAACGAGGGGAAGACGATGGTGGGGCAGGAGTGGGACGAGAACCTGCTCTATTACGCGGCGGAGAACATCGCGCGGGAGCCCTTCGAGCCGCTCGGCCCGGTGACCTCCTGCAAGAACGCGAGCGGCGATCTCGTGGTCCTCTCCTCCTGCCTGCCCGCCGCGCGCTGGAGCGCCACCGCGCGGGAGCTGCGGGAGCTGCTGGAGGAGCACCTGCCCGCGCAGGCGGTGCTGTCGCAGGTCCCGGGCGACCGTCTGGCCGGTCTGCCCGAGGTGTACGACGACGCGATGGAGCTGCTCGAGCAGCGGGAAAAATGCCCGCAGTCGGTGCTGGAGGCGCGGCGTTACATCGAGGAGCGCTACGCCGACCCCTGCCTCTCGCTCCAGGGGGCGGCGGACCGCCTGCACCTCTCCCCCCAGCACCTGAGCCGCCTCTTCCGCCACGAGACGGGGGTCACCTTTGTCGACTACCTCTCGCGGGTGCGCATCCGGCGGGCGGTCGAGCTGCTCGCCGACGGGGAGCTCAAGATGTACGAGATCGCGGAGCGGGTGGGTTATTCAAGCCAGCATTATTTCAGCAGCGCCTTCAAAAAGGTGCTCGGCGTCTCCCCGATGGAGTACCGGAGGGGCGGCGCCGCGCGGTGACGGAAAAGGAGGGGACGGCCATATGAGAAGGGGATTCCGGCGGCTGACGGCGGCGCTGCTCTGCGCCGCCCTGCTCCTGCTGCCCGCGGGCTGCCGGTCCGGGCCGGAGGAGGGGAAGATCCGGTATGTCATCGGCGTCTCGCAGGCCAACATGCGCGAGCCGTGGCGGTTGGTGCTGATCCGCGAACTGCAGGAGGAGGCGGCCAGGCATCCGGAGATCCGGCTGGTCATAACCGACGCGACCTCCGACGGCGAAAAGCAGGTCGAGGACATCCAGCGCCTGCTCGGCTACGGCATCGACCTGCTGATCGTCTCGCCCCACGACGTCGAGCGGATCACGCCGGTGGTCAGCGAGGTCTACCAGAAGATCCCCGTCATCGTGCTCGACCGGGTGGTGGAGGGCTACGACTACTCCCTCTTCATCGGGCCGGACAACGACCTGATCGGCAAGCAGGCGGGGGAGGCCGCCGTCCGGCTCGTGCGGGGCTCGGCGGCGAAGGTGCTCGAGCTCAAGGGCGGGCCCCATTCGCAGGCGAGCGCCGAGCGCAGCGGCGGCTTCCGCTCGGTCACCTCCCTTTTCCCGCTCATCGAGATCGAGTCGGTCACGGTGGAAAACGAGTCGCGCGACGCGGCGGAGGACCTGGTGAGCGCCTACGGCGAGCGGCTCCGGGAGTTCGACGTGATCTTCGCGCACAACGACTATATGGCGCTCGGCGCCTATAAGGCCGCTCACCGGCTCGGCTGCGACGACGTGAAGATCGTCGGCATCGACGGCTTCACCGGGCAGGACGGCGGGCTGGAGCTCATCCGCGGCGGGAAAATCGACGAGACGATCACCTGCCCGACCGGCGGCAGGGAGGCGATCCAGTTTTCGCTCGACATCCTCGGGAAGGTGAGCGGCGTGCCCAAGCAGGTCATCCTGCGCAGCCACGCGATCACGCGGGAAAATGTGGACAGCTACGAGCGCCAGCTCGACCGTGCGACCCGTCCGGTCGACCGGACGATCCGCGTGGGCTACGCACAGGTGGGCACCGAGAGCGGCTGGCGGCTGGCGAACAACCAGTCGATCCGGGACGCGGCGCGGGAGTTCGGCGTCGATCTGACCGCCATTGACGCGGACAACGACCAGCAGGCCCAGCTCGAGGCGGTGCGGGAGTTTATCCGGCAGAGGATGGACGTGATCGTCATCTCCCCCATCGTCGACAGCGGCTGGGACGAGGTGCTCATGGAGGCGCGCGACGCGGGCATCCCCGTGCTGCTTTCCGACCGGAAGATCTCCGTGGCGGAGGACGACCTCTTCATGACCTTCATCGGCGCGGACTTCATCGAGGAGGGCCGCCGCGCCATGCGCTGGACGGCGGCGAACGTGCCCGCGGACAAGCACCCGGTGCGCATCCTTGAAATCCAGGGGACGGTCGGGGCCACCCCGACCATCGAGCGCAAGCGGGGCTTTGAGATGCTGTTGGCCGAGCATCCCGACTATTCGATCGTCTATTCCGCGGGCGGCGACTTCACCCGGGAGGGGGGACGTCTCGTCGTCGAGCAGTATCTGCGGGAGCACGCGTGGGACATCGACGTGATCTATTCCCACAACGACGACATGGCGCTCGGCGCGGTCGACGCGCTCGAGGCGGCGGGCATCCAGCCGGGCCGGGACGTGAAGATCATCTCGGTGGACGGCACAGAGGAGGCGGTCAAGGCGCTCGAGGAGGGCAGGCTCAACTGCGTGGTCGAGTGCAGCCCGCTGCTCGGGCCGCAGCTCATGAAGGCGGTGACCGACCTGATGAGCGGGAAGGAGCTGCCGCTGCGGATCATCACAGACGAACGGGTCTTTACCGCGCAGACCCCCAGAGAGGAGCTGCGCGGGCGCAAATACTGAGGCGCAAAAAAGGGCCGGCGGCCGTTTGGCCGCCGGTCCTTTTCGGTTTCTTCCATTTATTGCAGGGCTATTTTCAACAAAATACAACCGGGGCGGTCCAAAAAAACCGTCTGGGACGGAGAAAGCGGCGGCGGGCGCGGGGAAATGACGGAAGCCCCTTGGCAAAGGGGCTTCCGCCATGTTACACTGGACCCGGCCGCACGGCGGCCGGAAACGGGGGAGTTATGGTGATCAAGCTGGTTGCGAGCGATCTGGACGGGACGCTCCTGCAAAACGGGGCCCAGGCCCTGACGCCCGAGGCCCTGCGGCTGATCGGGAAGCTGCTGGAGCGGGGGATCCTCTTCGCGCCCGCGAGCGGGCGGCAGTATCCCAACCTGCGGCGGATGTTTTCGCCCCACTGGCACGAGATGCTCTTTATCTGTGAAAACGGCGCGCTCACGATGCACCACGGCGCGGCGCTCTCCACCATCCCGCTCGAACGGGAGACGGGGGAGGCGCTTATGCGGGACATCCTCGCGCGCGACGACTGCGAGGTCATGCTCTCGGGGCGGGAGACCTCCTACCTCTGCCCGCGCCGCAGGAGCTACTCCGACTTTGTCGTCTACACGATGAAAAACACCGTCACGATCGTGGACGACCTCTTCTCGGTGGACGAGGAATTTTTGAAGGTTTCCGCCTACGTCCACGGGGACGGCGCGGCGCGCGTGGCCCCGGCTTTCATCGAAAAGTGGGGGAATGTCGTGACGGCCGCTGTGTCGGGCGCGGCGTGGATCGACTTCACGGTCGCCGACAAGGGGATGGCGATCGAGGCGGTCGCCCGGCGGCTGGGCATCGGGAAGGACGAGATGATGGCCTTCGGGGACAACTTCAACGACGTGGAGATGCTCGAGGCGGTCGGCCGCCCCTGCCTGATGGAGACCGCCGACCCGGCGCTGCTCGAACGGTTCCCCAGCCGCTGCGCGCGCGTGGAGGAGGCGCTGGCGGCGCTTCTGGCGGAGATTTCCTGAGGCGTGCCCCGGAAAGAAATACCAGCCGTGGGGGCGGCGCTTTGATTGACAGGAAACGGAAATTCCCTTATAATGAGGATAAAGTGTGCATCACCGCGTCAGCGGGGAAAAGCGTACGCTACATCGTGAGGAGGACAATTTTATGGCACCAAAGGGCAAAACCATGTTGAAAGTGGTCAGCATTCTGTACATCATCTTTTCCGGCATCAGCATCCTGGTCGGGCTGCTCGCGCTGGTGGGCGGCGGCATGATCGCGGCCGGCGGCGACATGATGGGCGCCGGGGTCGGCGCGGTCGCGGCGATCATGGGCGTGGTCGTCATCCTTTCCAGCGTTTTCAGCCTGATCGTCGGCATCATCGGCGTCAAAAACTGCGCGAAGCCCGAGAAGGCGCAGGTCTGCTTCGTGCTCGGCATCATCCTGATCGTGCTCGCCGCGTTCAGCCTGATCAGCTCCTTCGGAAGCGACGGTAACGTCTTCTCCGGCCTGATCGGCCTCGTGCTGCCGGTCCTGTACACGCTGGGCGCTTACTGGAACAAGCAGTCGGCCGCCGCCCCGGCGGCGCCCCAGGTTCCGTCGGACGACGCGAACCGGAACGGCCCCGAGCTGTAAGAATATCTCGGATAAAAAGAACCGCGCCTGGCGCGGTTCTTTTTTTGATTGCATTTCCAGGGACGCTGTGCGATACTGGAACAAGAACGAAACAGAACGAGGCGTCGCCATGGGCAGTCCGATTTGATCTTCGGAATTTCACCGGCAAAATGAAATTCGGAGGGAACACAATTGAATCGAAAAATCGGGATTCCCCTGTTCTGCGCGACGGCGTTTTTACAGGGCATGGTATTCTATGGCCCGATCGCGACCCTTTACCGGCAGGCGCGCGGCGTCTCGGTCTTCCAGATCACGCTGATCGAGAGCATCTCCCTCGCCTGCCTGATCGCTTTGGAGATCCCGTGGGGCTACGTGGCCGACCGGATCGGCTACCGGCGCACGCTGGCCGCCTGCAACGTCCTCTACTTCCTCTCCAAGATCGTCTTCTGGCGGGCGGAGGGCTTTGGAGGATTCCTGCTTGAACGGCTGATGCTGTCGGTGGTGCTCTCGGGCTTCTCCGGCTGCGACTCCGCCTATCTCTTTTCCCTCGCGGGGGAGGGGGAGAGCCAGAAGGCCTTCGGCGCCTACGAGGCGTCGGCGACGGCCGGCCTGGTCGCCGCGTCGCTTCTCTTTTCCACCGCGGTCGGCGGCGACTTTGACGCGGCCGGCTTTCTCACCGTCCTCTCCTACGGGGCGGCGATGGTTTTGACCTTCTTTTTGCCCGAGGTGCCGCCGCCCGCGCGGCGGAGCGCGGGCTTTGGGGCCCGCGCCGGGGAGGCCGCGCGGGAGGTGTGGGGCAACCGGCGGTTCCTGCTCTTCCTTGCGGCGGCCGCCCTGCTCACGGAATCGAACCAGACGATCACCGTCTTCCTCAGCCAGCTCCAGTATGTCCGCGCGGGCATTCCCGCCCGCGCGATGGGATACCTGTTCATCCCGCTGACCCTCATGGGGCTCTTCGCCGCGCGTTCCCACCGGCTGACCGCCCGGCTGGGGGAGGGGCGGGCCCTTTCGGGGCTCTTCCTGCTCGGCGCGCTCTCCTGCGGGCTGCTCGCGGTAACCGGAAGCTCCGTGCTTTCGGTGGCGGGCATCCTTGCGCTGCGGCTGTCCGCGTCGGTCTTCGCGCCCATCGGCATGGAGGTCCAGAACCGGCAGGTGCGTTCCTGCGGGCGGGCCACGATGCTGTCGGTCTACTCGAGCGTGATGAACCTGGTCGCGGTGGGCACCGGCCTGATCTTCGGCAGGCTCGCCGAGGAGGGCGTCGGGCGGGCGATGGCGGCGGGCGCGGGATTCTGCCTGACGGGCCTTTTGCTTTACACCCTGTGGCGGCGCTTGCCGGAAGGGACGGCCGGTTAGTCCGCCGCAATTTTCCGATTCGTCAAACTTTACACACAGGAACTTCACAATAGCGCCGCATACTGGAAGGGTGGAAAGGCGCGGGCCTTTCAAAATGAACGTTGGGACGGTGCCGGAATGGATAGTAAAATATTGATCGCGGAGGACGAAGCGAAGATCCGACAGCTCGTGGCGAGCTACCTCGTACGGGAGGGCTTCAAGGTGGTGGAGGCCGCCGACGGCCAGCAGGCGGTGGAGAAGTTCGAGGACAACGACGACGTCGTGCTGGTCATGCTCGACGTGATGATGCCCCGCAAGGACGGGTACGACGCCTGCCGGGAGATCCGCAGCAAGTCGGACGTGCCGATTTTGATGCTGACCGCGCGCGACAGCGAGCGGGACGAGGTGACGGGGTTCCACATGGGGGCGGACGAATACATCGCCAAGCCCTTTTCGCCCACCATCCTTGTGACGCGGGTGAAGAACCTTTTAAAGCGCACGAACGCCAACGACATGAGCGACGCGGAGGTGGGCGGGCTCAAAATCCTCTACCGCGAGCGCACGGTGCTGGTGGACGGGCAAAAGATCATCACCACCCCCAAGGAGTTCGACCTACTCTACTACCTCGTGAAAAACCAGGGGATCGTGCTCACCCGCGACCAGATCATCTGCACGGTGTGGGACATGGACTACAACGGGGACGACCGCACGGTCGACACCCACATCAAATGCCTGCGCGCCAAGCTGGGGAAATACGCCTCCTGCATCACCACCGTAAGGAAAGTGGGATACAAATTTGAGTGGACGGATTAAAAGCGGCATCCGCAAGGAGCTTTTCGGGGTCATCTTCTTCATCCTCGTGGTGAATGTGGTGGTCCTGCTTTTCATGGGCTCCACCCTGTTCGAGCGGTTCTACCAGAGCAACAAGGTCAGCGAGCTGGAGCAGAGCGCGCGGGCGATCCGCGCCGCCTACCAGGAGAACAGCGGGGAAATCTACGACGCGATCGGGAAACTGGAAAACGGCAACGCGATCGTGAGTCTCTTTGAGATCGGCGGGGACGGGCGCGTTCAGATGCGCTACCACTCCCGCACCGGACGGGAGGAGATGCGCCCGTGGGGCGACCGGGAAAACGCCCCCAAGCCGCGGGGGGAGGACGTCGACCGGTTCCAGGAGAAGATGCTCGCGCGGCTGCGGGACTCGGACGAGAGCTTCGACGTGCGGCTGGAGGAGTCCTTCAACCCGTGGGAAGACGACGGGATGCTCACCCTCTCCACCCGTCTGGACGACAACCTCTACCTCTATATCCAGACCCCGCGCGGGTACCTCAAATCCTTTGCCGACCTCGCGGTCAAGTACACCGCGCTGATGTCGATCGCGATCCTGCTGGTGGGCGCGGTGATCATCTATTTCGTGGTCGGGCGGATCACGCGGCCGATCCAGGGGATTCAACGGGCGGCGGACAAGATCTCGCGGCTCGACTTCTCCGAGCGGTGCGAGGCGAAGGGCCACGACGAGATCGCGATGCTCGCCGGGAGCGTCAACCAGATGTCGGACGACCTGCAGGCGGCGGTGAGCCGGCTGGTGGAGGCCAATGAGGTGCTCCAGAACGACCTCGTGCGCCAGCAGCAGACCGACCGTCTGCGCCAGCAGTTCGTGGCGAACGTCTCGCACGATTTCAAGACGCCGCTCACCCTCATGATCAGCTACGCCGAGGCGCTCGCGGAGGAGGAGACCGACCCGCGGCGGAAGGAGTCGTGCGAGATCATCATCGCGGAGAGCAACCGGCTCTCGCTGATGGTGGGAAAGCTGCTCGAGCTCTCCCGGCTGGAGAGCGGCGTGGAAAAGGCGCAGCTCTCGATCTTCTGCCTGAGCGAGGTGCTCGACAGCGCCGTGCGCAGCCACCGCATCCTCACCGAGCGCAAACGCCTCACGGTGAAGAAGGAGCTCGAGGAGGAGTTCATCGTCTCCGCCGACTATTCGATGATCGGGCAGGCGGTGAACAACCTCTTTGAAAACGCGGTCAAATATTCCCCGGAGCAGGGCGTCATCCGGCTGTGCGTACAGGATGGCGGGGCGGGCCTTTGCCGCGTGTCGGTGGAGAACCAGAGCCCGCCCATCGCCTCGGACGACCTCGGCAGCCTCTTCGACAGCTTCTACCGCGCCGACAAGTCCCGCTCCCGCGAGGTGCAGGGCTACGGCCTCGGGCTCGCGATCGTCAAGGTCGTCATGGAGGCCCACGGGATGGACTACGGGGTCGAAAACATCGAGGGCGGGGTCCGGTTCTGGTTTTGCCTGCCGCTCGCGGAGATCGGCGAGGAGGCGGAACCGGAGGAGGACGGCGGGGACGACGGCTCCTGAGACTCTGGAAAATGATGGGCTGTGACCGCAAAAGACAGGAAAAGACAGGAAAAATGGCGCGGCGGGTATCCGCCCGCCGTTTTTTTTGCTTGTTTAAGGGCGCGCGGGATGCGGGAAGCATTGATTTGTGACCGCAAAGGGAATACAATGTCTATAGCGGATGCGCCTTCCGGCGCGGACGCTTGGAAAGAGAGGCGCCCGCCAATGAAAAAGAACATCCTCATGCGGACCAACCTGCTGGTCTGCCTGATCATCATCGTGGGGTTCCTGCTGACGGCGGTGCTCAGCTACCGCGCGAACTACAGCGCGTCGCTGCAGAATATCGAGGAGGTCTCCTCGCTGACCTCGGAGGGCATCTACTACCAGATGGCCACCACCTTCACCAAGCCGGTCAACGTGTCGCTGACGATGGCCAACGACAGCCTGCTCCGGGAATACCTCTCCGGCGAGGGGGAGCATCTGGACGACCCCTCCTACATCGGCACCCTGAGCAAATACCTCGGCGCCTACCAGCGGAAATACGACTACGACGCGGTCTTCCTGATCTCCACGCGCACCGGCCGCTACTACAATTTCAACGGCCTCGACCGGGTACTGGACCCCGGCGACCCGGAGAACGTCTGGTATTACGAGCTGCTGCAAAGCCCCGAGGACTACGCCATGAACGTGGACAACGACGAGGTGGAGGGCGCGGAAAACCGGATCACCGTGTTCGTCAACTGCAAGATCCACGACGAGAGCGGAGAGGTGATCGGCGTCGTGGGCGTGGGGATGCGGATCACCAGCCTGCAGGCGGTGCTGCAGGGCTACGAGGACAAATTCGGCGTCGGCGCCTTCCTGGTCGACGGGAACGGCACGATCGAGATCTCCCCCCAATACACCGGCTACGAGACGGTCAACCTCTTCGACGTCACCCACTACAGCGACCGGGTCCGGCGGGAGATCCTCACCTGGAAGGAGGAGGGCATGGCGCGCAGCTTCTGGATCACCGGCGGCTCGGGGTTCCAGAAGACCGACTACGTGGTCGCGCGCTACCTGCCCGAACTGGAGTGGCACCTGGTGGTGAACCAGGACACCGCCGCGCTGGTGGAGTCCCTCAACCGCCAGCTCGTTTTGACCATGCTGGTGATCTGCGTGATCATCGCCGTGATCCTCTGGGTCATCACCCACGTGATCCGCGCCTTCAACCGCCAGATCGTCGAGCTGACCCAGTCGGTCGAGCAGGAGCGGCGCACGGTGTTCGAAAAAGCCACCGGTCAGCTCTTTGAAGACATTTACGAGCTGGACATCACCGCCAACCGGCCCGCCAACCACGCCACCGAGCAGTATTTTGAAAGCCTCGGCGCCCCGCACGGGACCCCCTACGACAAGGCGCTGCAGATCGTCGCGGAAAAGCAGGTCAAGGAGGAGTTCCGGCAGGGGTATCTTGACACCTTCCTGCCCGAAAACGTGCTGCGGGCCTTCCGGCAGGGCCGCGAGACCCTGCGGTATGAGCTCATGATCAGCAGGGACGGCGTGGAGTACTACTGGATGCGGATCACCGCGCGGCTCGTCCCGCTGGAGGGGGACGGCAGCCTGCGCATGCTGGTATACCGGCAGAACATCGACGCGGAAAAGAAGCAGGAGGAACGGATGCGCCTGCTCGCCCAGACCGACGAGATGACCGGGTTGTTTACCAAGGCGGCGACCCAGCGGCGGATCGAGGACTGCCTGCGGGAGAACCCGGGCCGCCTGTACGCCTTCTTCATCTTCGACATCGACAACTTCAAGCAGGCCAACGACAGCTACGGCCACGCCTTCGGGGACGGGGTCATCCGGGAATTCACGCGCATCCTGCGCGGGCATTTCCGCGCGGACGACCTGCTCGGGCGCATCGGCGGCGACGAGTTCGCGGCCTTCGTGGCCGCGCCGGACGAGACGTGGGCGGCCGAAAAGGCGGCGGAGCTCTCCGCCGCGCTCGACCGGGCCTACGGCGCGGAGGAGAAGAACTGGCACCTCTCCGCCAGCATCGGCGTCTCCTTCGCCCCCCGGCAGGGGGACGGCTTCGATGGCCTCTACCGGGCCGCGGACGCCGCCCTCTACGAGTCCAAGGGGCGGGGCAAGAACAGTTACACGATCTCGGGCGGCGCACGCGGGAGAGACTGATCCAAAAGCGGCGGAATACGCAAAGGGGCCGCCCGGCAGACGCCGGGCGGCCCCGTTTATAGGAGGGGATTGCCGATCAGAGAAATTCTTCGGGGACCGGGTCGCCGGAGACCTGGGGCTGCTCCCGGAGGTTCCGGCGGAAGAGGGATTTCCTGCCCGTCCGGCGGCCCTTTTTGCGGCGGTCCTCGCCGTCCGCCAGCAGGTAGACGGTCGGGATCAGGACGAGGGTGATCAGGGTCGAGAAGGTGAGCCCGCCGATGACGACGACCGACATCGACTGCATCATCTCGACGTTGCCGCCGATGCCGACCGCGGTCGGCACGAGGCCGAGCACGGTGGTCAGGGTGGTCATCAGGATGGGGCGCAGGCGGGTGGGGGCTGCGAAGATCAGGGCGTCCCGCGCGCCCAGCCCCTGCTCGCGCCGCAGGATGTTGGTGTAGTCGATCAGCACGATCGCGTTGTTGACGACGATGCCGACGAGCATGATGAGGCCGATGAGGCTGGTCATCGAGATGGTCATGCCGGTGAGCAGCAGCGCCAGGAACGCGCCGGTCATCGAGAAGGGCACCGAGAGCATGACTACGAGGGAGAAGCGCATCGATTCAAACTGCATGGCCATGACCACGAAGACGAGGAAGACCGCGATCGCCAGCGCGTTATAGATTTTGCCGAACTCCTCGTTCATCGTCTGCATGTTGCCGCCCGCCGCGATGCTCACGCCGTCGGGCAGGTCCATCTGCCCGACGCGGGCCATGATCTGGTTGGAGAGCTGGGTGGCGGAGACGCCCGCCGCGGTCTGCCCGGTGACGGACACCTGGTATTCGCCGTCCTGCCGCTGGATCTGCGAGGGGGCGTTGTTAAAGACCACCTCGGCCACGTCGGTGATGGGCACCTGCCCGCCGCTGCGGGTGGGGATCATGAGGCCGGAGAGGTCGCTGACGTCCTTGAACCGGCCCTCGGGGTACATGACCTTGACGGTGTATTCCTGGTCGCTGGTCTGCAGGTCGGCGGCGTCGATGCCGGAGATCATGTTTTTCGCGGTGGAGAGGATGGAGGCGGGGGTCGTGCCGATGGCGGCGGCCTGGACCGGGTCGACGATGATCTCGGCGCGCGGGCTGCCGTCGCTGAGGCTGGTGGAGGCCGAGTCGATACCGTCGAACCCGGCGACGACCGTCTTGATCTCATCCGCGACCTCCCGCAGCGTATCCAGGTTGGAGCCGGTCAGGTTGATCTGCACGCCCCGGCTGCCGAAGGACATCGAGCTGCGCTGCTCGACCTCGACCGAAGCGTTGTCGATGCCGGAGGTCTGCTCGCGCATGAGAGTGATGAAGTCGTCGGTGGAGAGGCTGCGGTCGTCCTTCAGATAGACGGTGATGCTGGCGGATCCGCCGTTGCCCCGCATCGAATAGCTTTCGACGTCCTCCTGGGCCGCCACGATCTCCTCCACCTGGGTCATGATGGTGTCGGTGGCGTCGATGTCGAGGCCGGTCTTGGTGGTGACGGAGATGCTGATCGAGCCCTCGTCGCTCGAGGGCATCAGCTCCATGTCGATCCGGGTGAACATGACGAAGGTGCCTGCCAGCAGTACGACCGCGATGATGATGACGGTGAGCTTGTGGTTCAGGGCGGTGGTCAGCAGCCGCTTGTAGGCTCTTTCCAGGCTGTGCAGCCGCCGGTTGACCCAGGAGTCCTTCTTCTCCCGCGGCCGCATCCGCGCGAAGAGGAGCGGCACCATCGTCAGCGCCGAGATCAGCGAGGCGGTCAGGGAGAAGACGATCGTGAAGCCGACCTCCTTGAAGAGCTGGCCGGACATGCCGTTCATCAGGGAGATGGGCAGGAAGACGACGATCGTCGTGACGGTGGAGGCGATGATCGCGGAGTTCACGAGGTTCGCGCCCTCGACCGCCACCTGGTCGTAGCTCTTGATGCCGTCCTGCTCCTTGAAGCAGGAGTCGAGCACGACGATCGAGTTGTCGACCATCATGCCGATGCCCACGACGAGGCCGCCGAGCGACATGATGTTGATGGTCATGCCGAAGGCCGCCATGAGCACGAGCGCCGCGAAGACGGAGAGCGGCATCGAGATCGCCACGATGAAGGCGGCGCGCCAGTCGCCGAGGAAGGCCACCAGCACGAGCATGGCCAGCGCGAGGCCGAGGACGAGGGACTGGACGACGTTCATGATGTTCTCATAGATCGTTTCGCCCGAGTTGCTGGTGATGGTGATGGCCAGCCCCAGTCCCTGCCGGTTGAGGTCGTCCACCACGCTCACGACCTGGTTGCACACGTCGATCGTGTTGGCGGACTGGTTTTTGGAGACGGAGAGGGAGATGTTGTCCATGCCGTTGTAGCGGCTGATGGAGGACATGCTCTGCTCGGCCATCGTGACGTTGGCCACGTCGGAGACGTGGATGATGTCCCCCGAGGCCAGGGAGATGGGGATCGTTTCGAGGCTCTCATAGGTGTCGTAGTTCATGCCGCCCTGGAGCGTCAGGCTGACCTCGCCGCGGTTGATCTCGCCCACGGTGGTGGTGAAATCGGCGGAAGAGATGGCGCTGGAGATGTCGGTCATCGAAAGGCCGTACTGCTCCATCTCCTCCTCCCGGAGCTCCACTTGGATGTATTCGCGGGTGCCGCCGCGCATGCTCACCTCCGAGACGCCGGAGATCCGCTCGATTTCGGGCACGACGGTGTCCTCGATGTAGGAGTAGATGTTGTCCCCGGTCGCGGGGGTGGTGATCGACAGGTCCATGACGGAGGAGGAGTCCATGCTCATCTCCATGATGGTCGGGTCGTCCGCCGAGTCGGGCAGGCGCACCCGCTGGAGCGCCTCGTTGATCTCGTCGTACTTTTCGTCCATGTCGGTGTTGTAGTCGAACTCCAGCGTGGTCATGGAGGAGCCCTCCGACGAGCGCGAGGTCATGCTCTCCACGTCGCTGACGGTGGAGAGCGCCGATTCGATCACGTCGGTAATCAATTCGTCGACCTCCTCCGGCGACGCGCCCGAATAGCCGGTGCGGACCATGAAGACGGGCATCGACATCTCGGGCGTGGATTCCATCTCCATGCCGAAGATCGAGGAGACGCCGAAGACCAACAGGCAGAGCACGCACATGAGCACCGATACCGGCCGTTTGACGGCTAATTTTGGAAGTGTCATCAGCGGTTAATCCTCCTGTACGGCCGTCCCTGCGGCGGATTCCTGTTCGACGGCGTCCGCCGCTTTTTCACCGGCGGCTTCCGCGGGGGCGGCGTCCGCTTCGGGGTCGGCCTGCCCCTCGGCAAGCTGCACCTTGGCGCCGTCCTTGAGGTCGGGGTGCCAGGTGGTGATGATCCGGCTGTTTTCGTCGAGGCCGGAGAGGGCGACGACCGTCTCGCTGTTGGACATGCCCGTTTCAAAGTCGGTGCGGTGGGCCTCGCCGTCCGCGTATGTAAAGACGTATGCCTGCCCATCCTCGTAGTAGACGCTGTCGATCGGGACGAGCAGGGCGTTCTCCGCCCTCTGGGTGGCGGCGGAGACCTTGACGGTCACGCCCGAGAGCAGCGCGCCGCCGTCGTCCTGGATCTGGGCTTCGACGGGGAAGAGGCCGGTGCCTTCGTCCGCCTTGGAGTCGATCGAGGTGATGATGGCGGTATAGTCGTTCCCGCTCTTCTGGACGGTAACCTCGTCGCCGATCGAAAGCGCGGTCGCCGCGTCCGCCGTGGCGTTGAAGGTGACCGACATCTGGTTCTTGTTGGAGATCGTGAAGGCCGCGGTCTGGGTCGACGCGTTCTCATGCTCGTTCACCGAGCTCGCCTCGATCACCCCGTCGATGGGGGAATAGACCTTGTACTTCTCCAGCTTCTTGGCGCTCTGCTCGAGGGAGAGCTGGGCGGATTTGAGGGAGTTGTCGACGCTCGCCTTGGTGTCCTCGAGGGAGGAGCCCTTCGCGAGGTTGTATTTTTCGAGCGCGGTCTCGTAGTTGGTCTGCGCGTTCTTGTAGCTGTTGCGCAGGCTGCGCAGGGTGCTGTCGTCGTCGTTCTCCAGGTCGTTGACGGTGCTGCGCGCCACACTGTAGGCGCTTTCCGCCTTGGAGACCGCCGACACGAGGTCCTTATAGGCTTCGCTCGACTTGTCGCCGGGGTTCGCCTCCGCGTAGGCGTCGAGCTCCGCCTCGGCCGCGCGCATCGCGGTCTCCGCCTTGTCCATCGCCTTCTGCGCGGAGATGAGGGAGTCCTCGCTGTCGTCGTTGTAGTCGCGCAGCTCGATGCGCGCGTTGTTCAGCGACTGCTGGGCGCTCTTGAGGCTGGATTCCAGCGAGAGCAGGTTGGATTCGTAGCTGCTGCCGAGGGTGGTGTCGGCGGAGATGACCTTGGAGTCGTAGCTCGCCTGCGCGATCTCATAGTCGAGCTGCGCGTCGCTGTCGTCCATCTCGAAGAGCAGGTCGCCCGCCTTGACGGTGTCGCCCGCCGTAAAGTGCACCGCCGTCACCTTGCCGGCGACCTCGGGGTAGACGTTGACGCTTTCGCCCGGCTCGATCCTGCCGATGAATTCGGTGCTGCGGGTGAGGCTCCCGATGGCGGGGGCGGCGAGCTTGACGCTGATGACGCTCTCGCTCATCTCGATTTCGCCGAGGTTGCCCCCCATGCCG